>CAMJAZ010000296.1 GCA_946403735.1 uncultured Selenomonadales bacterium | reverse complement strand
CGCGTTCATTCGCGCCTTTCATCAAACTTTTCACCAGGCGCTGGGAAATGCCGCTTGTTACCTTAATTTTTCGCTTGAAATATTAATACCCTATTTATTCAACACCACCTTGCAACATTTATTTTTTATTTTTCTTTCTTTTTTCAGTGGCAACGGCAACTTCCAACGATGAAGTTCTAATCGCCTCATGGGAAATTTCTGCGCGGGCGGCGGCAAGTTCATTTTCAAGTTGATTGACGCGCTCTTCAAGACGTTGAATTTGTCTAAGTGCAATTTCTATGACTTCGCGGTCAGGGTCTGGCAAAAGGTCATGATCCAAATCAACGTCAATTTCATCGCAAATTTCCGCGTGAACATTTGGGTCGTTAATGTCCATACCTTTACCTGCGCAAAAACTTAGCCAAGCTTCGCGGTAATCGTCGCTATTGTGAATACGCTTGCCGTGAAGTACGACGACACGTCCAGGAATGCCGACAACTGTTGCGTACGGCGGAACTTCCTTTAATACGACTGAACCTGCGCCAATTTTCGCATGGTCGCCAACTTTGAATGAGCCTAAAACTTTTGCGCCAGTCGCCACTACAACGTTATTGCCAATGGTCGGATGTCGCTTGCCTTTTTCCTTGCCAGTACCGCCAAGCGTCACACCTTGATACAGCGTTACATTTTTTCCAATCTCCGCCGTTTCGCCGATAACAATTCCCGTGCCGTGATCTATGAAAAGCCCGTCGCCAATCGTCGCGCCAGGATGAATTTCAATTCCCGTCAAAAATCTGCAAAAATTTGACACGAGCCGCGCAGATACAATCCAGCCGCGTGTGAAAAGTGCGTGTGAAATTCTATGTAGCCAAATTGCATGCAGTCCCGAGTAACAGAGAATTACTTCAAGCGTACTTTTAGCGGCGGGGTCACGTTCAAAAATGACGCGAATGTCTTTCTTGAGACGCGAAAAAAATTTCATTTAAAAACTTCCTTTTTATAGTAAACGTTGGAAAAGATAGATGCGCAAGGACGATTCTTTTGCGCCAAAAGAAAAGTAATTCAACAAATAAAAAAATTCTTCAAGTGCGTTTTTATAAAAAACTACATTAGCTATTAGTTAAAATTACAACGGCATAAGCTGAAATTCCAAGCCCTTCACCAGTAAATCCTAAACCTTCGGTCGTCGTCGCCTTCACGTTGATTAAGTTTGAATCAATCTGCAAAATTTCAGCAAGTCTCACGCGCATTTTCAAAATGTACGGTGCAAGTTTAGGTTTCTGCGCAACAATCGTCGCGTCAATGTTGCCGATTGTGTAGCCGTGAATTTTAATCATTTCGTGAACTTTCTTTAAAAGTTCGCCGCTGTCAACACCTTTATATTTCGCGTCAGTGTCAGGAAAATGTTGTCCAATATCGCCGAGCGCCGCCGCGCCTAACAGTGCGTCAATTATCGCGTGAATCAAAACATCCGCGTCTGAATGACCGTCCAAACCTAAACTGTACGGAATTTCGACGTTGCCCAAAATTAATTTCCTATTAGCTACAAGGCAGTGAACATCATAGCCCATTCCGATTTTAGGCAGTAGTGGGTAGGAAGTAGGCGGCAGATTTTCTGTAACTTGCGGTTTAATGCCAATTAATGATTCAGCCATTTGTAAATCTTCAGGCGTCGTGATTTTAATATTTTTGTAATCGCTTGTCACAATTTTAATTCTGTCGCCAATACGTTCAACCAAGCTTGAATCGTCCGTACCTAAAAATTTATCCTGCGCGGCTTGTTCGTAAGCTTTAATTAAAAGTTCACGCTGAAAACCTTGCGGCGTTTGAACTTGAACTAACTTTGAGCGTGGCGGCGTGTACGTGACAAAATTTTCCGCGTCAATGAATTTAATCGTATTTTTTTCTGGAACAGCCGCAATAGCTCCGCCGAATTTTTTAGCCGCGTCGATAACGTCTTCGATAACTTTCAAGCTAATCAATGGTCTAGCCGCGTCGTGAACTAAAACAATTTCCGCGTCATCTGGCAAAAATTTCAAGCCGTTAGCTATGGAATATTGGCGTTCACTGCCGCCGACAACTATTGTATACGGCTTTAAATCGTCCGCTGAATTTAAAAGTTTTTGTACGGCGTCAACTTCATTTTCATTTACTACGACGATTAAAAAATTTATGCGCGGGGACTTTGAAAAAGTTTTAAGTGTACGAAGTAAAATTGATTCGCCGCCGAGTTCAAGGAAAATTTTATTTATATCGCCGCCCATACGTCGACTTACACCAGCCGCTGGAAATATTGCTGTAACCATTTATAAATTTCACCTACAAAAAAATTCTTAATTCTACATTCTTAATTCTTAATTCCTCAATACCAGTCGTGTTTTTCATTTCTATCCAACTTTTTAATGGCGTCCATTTCATCAGCCGTCAATTCAAAGTTGAAAATATCAAGATTTTCATCAATATGTTTTGGATTGCTTGAACCAGGTATGGCTACAATTCCGCGTTGCAAGTTCCAACGTAAGATAACCTGCGCGGGCGTTACGTTATGCGCGGCGGCAATATTTTTTATCGTGGCGTCATTAAGCAATTTTTTTGTGTAGCCGCGTCCGCCGAGTGGATACCAACTTTGCACTACAATATTTTTTGACTGAATGAAAGGTACAACGTCCAATTCTTGATAGTACGGATGAATTTCATTTTGTACAAGCGCGGGCTTTATAGTGACTTGCGGCAAGAAATTTTCTAACTCCTTGACGTAGAAATTAGACAAGCCGAGCGAATGAATTTTCCCAGCCTTAACATATTTTTCCATAGCGCGATACGCTTTAACGTCGTCAGTGCCTGGATGATGAAGCAACATCATATCAATATAGCCGATATTGAGTTTGTCGAGCGCCTGTTCAATCGCCGATTCAGGATTTGAAAATTGATTCGGATAAATTTTCGTTATGACAAAAATTTCTTCACGCGGTACGCCGTATTCAGTCATTGCGCGGCGAACACCTTCACCAACGGCATCTTCATTGTGGTACATATACGCAGTGTCGATTAATCTGCCGCCGTTTTTAATCAGCGCCATAACTGAATTGACGCAAGTTTCATAATCCAGCGCGTAAGTTCCAAGACCGATTACCGGCATATCGTAGCCGCTATTGAGTGTCACAGTTTTTGTCATCAAGTTCAACTTTGCCACCTGCCCTTCAGTAACGTTTGATTCGGAAATTTTTTTGTCGACAGCTCCACACGCCGCGCAGATTGTCAAAATTATC
>CAMJAZ010000295.1 GCA_946403735.1 uncultured Selenomonadales bacterium | reverse complement strand
ATTTTTTTCGACAGTTGCCGCCGAAACTTTTTTTTGTGGATTCAAAATTACTGCTTAAAAAAGCTCCTGCAGTTAATCCTGCCAATTTCATAAAATCGCGCCGTGAAATCGGAATTTTAAAATCCATTAAAACACCTCATTAAATTCTAACCACGCCAAGAATTTGAATTTCAATATTCGGCGTAATTTCAGCATGTGAAACAATCGTCAAGCCTTGTACGGAGCGGGATACAAGTTTCTTGAAGTAGAGACGGACAGCAGGGCTTGTAAGTACGACAGCGCCATAGCCCATATCGGCAAGCTTTTCAAGTTCCCTTTCAAGTGACGCCAACATCTTGCGCATTGAATCAGGATCAAGATTGACGTACGAGCCGTGATCTGTACGTTGTACGCCGCCAGCAATGCGATTTTCCAACGTCGGGTCAAGCGTGACGCATGGCAAGATATTTCCGCCTTGTGTAACTTGCTGGGTAATTTGCCTTGACATCGCATGGCGGACGTATTCCGTAAGAATTTCTGTATCTTTCGTAGCTTTTGAGTAGTCGGACAAAACTTCCATAATCGTCGCCATATCGCGAATGGAAATTCTTTCCTCCAACAAATTCGCCAAGACTTTTTGAATTTCGCCAACGCCCATAAGGTCGGGAACAACTTCGTTGACAAGTGAAGGATTGGACTTTGCCAAGTTGTCCAAAAGATTTTGCGTTTCTTGACGCCCAAGAATTTCAGCGGCGTGTTGCTTGATAACTTCGGTTAAATGCGTCGCCAAAACTGAAACGGCGTCAACGACGGTATAACCATTCAATTCAGCTTGTTCACGTTCACTTTCAGCAATCCATAACGCGGGCAGACCAAATGCAGGTTCAACCGTCGGCGTACCTTGCACTTCCTCAAAGACTGTGCCAGAGTTCATAGCTAAGAAATGGTCAAGCATAAGTTCGCCGCGTGCAATTTCCATACCCTTCAACTTGATAACGTAAGCGCTAGGTTTAATCTGAATGTTATCGCGAATACGAATCGTAGGTACGACTAAACCCATTTCAATGGCGCATTGTCGACGAATCATAACAATTCGGTCGAGTAAGTCGCCGCCTTGTCCTGTATCGACAAGCGGAATTAACGCATAACCAATTTCAAGTTCCATCGGGTCAACTTGCAACAGTGAAACAATATTTTCAGGTCGCGTCGCGTCAGCTCTAGCTTTAACTTCTTTTTCTTCCTCTTTAACTTCCTCAACGACGGCAGTTTTTCTTCTAAGATTGTAACCGACAAATGCACAAAGACAAGCTAACGTGAAAAATGGAATGCCTGGCAGACCTGGTACAATGGCAAGCGCCGTTAAGACGCCAGCTGTTATAAAGAAAATTCTTTCGTTACGAATAAGTTGTTTTACAAGGTCATTTCCTAAATCACCTTCGGAGGCAGCACGAGTAACAATCAAGCCCGTTGCAGTTGAAATTAATAGCGCGGGAATTTGGCTGACTAAACCTTCACCAACGGTTAAAAGCGTGTACGTTTGCAAAGCATCAACCGCCGCCATATCACGTTGCACCATACCAATGACAAAGCCGCCAGCTATGTTGATGAACATAATGATAATAGCGGCTATCGCGTCACCTTTAACAAACTTTGATGCACCGTCCATAGCGCCGAAAAAGTCTGCTTCACGCTGAATTTTTTCACGCCGTACTTTAGCTTCCGCGTCATCAATCGCGCCTTGATTCAAGTCTGCGTCAATAGCCATTTGCTTACCTGGCATTGCGTCCAAAGTAAAACGCGCAGAAACTTCCGCGACACGTTCAGAACCTTTCGTAATGACGATAAAGTTTATAATGACTAAGATTATAAACATTATGAAACCGACGACAGGGTTACCGCCGACGACGAAGTTACCGAATGCCGTTATAACTTCGCCCGCGTAACCGTTTATCAAAATTAATCGTGTCGATGAAATATTCAGCGCTAGTCGAAATAGCGTAGTGACTAAAAGTAGTGAAGGGAAAACGGATAAGTCTAGCGCCTCTTCGTTGTAAATCGCGCTCATTATGACGACAAGCGCAATAGTTATGTTGAAACAAATCAGCACGTCCAATAAAGCGGTTGGCAACGGAATAATCATCATTATGACGATCATAACTAGCGTGACCGCAATTATTACGTCGCTATACCTTTGTATAAACGAGCCTATACCTGACGAATCGTCTTGCAAAAGATCATTTTCTGGCGCAGGCATCGTACCACTCCCTTCAATAAATTTTAAACAGAATATTTTCAGAGTAAACTTTATTCATTATATGGCAAAATTATTTTATTCACAATACATTGGCTAGAAAAAATCTTTAATGTTAGGTCGTGTGGATTAAGTTTTATTTTTTAGTTAGACTACTTTTTCTTTTGGCGAAAATTTAGTTAATAGTGAGTAGTTAGTAATTTTTCTTTACGCATTATGCATTCCGCATTACGAATTAAAAAGCATTCTAGCGGCATTGAGTACGGCAAGCACCATTACGCCGACGTCTGCAAAAATCGCAAACCACATATTCGCAATTCCTATCGCGCCAAGTATCATACACAAAACTTTTACGCCGATTGCAAAGAAAATATTTTCCTTGACGATAGCTAAACACTTCCTAGCAATTTTAATCGCGCGTGGAATTTTCAACGGGTTATCGTCCATTAATACAACGTCTGCCGCCTCAATCGCCGCATCAGCTCCCATTGCGCCCATTGCAATTCCAATATCTGCGCGGCTCAAAACTGGCGCGTCGTTAATACCGTCACCTACAAAGGCAACTTTAGATTTTTTTTCAGCGTCAAGAATTTTTTCAAGTTCTGTGACTTTATCAGCGGGTAAAAGTTCACTGCGATAATTTTTAATTCCCAATTCAGCGGCAACCTGCGCGGCAACTTTTTCACTGTCACCAGTCAACATTACAACATCTTTAACGCCTGTTGCAAACATTTCTTCAACGGCAAATTGCGCGGTAGGTTTCACAACGTCTGAAATTACGACGTGCCCAACGTATCGCGTACCAATCGCTACGTGAATGATTGTCCCAGCCTTATAACAACTTTTCCATTCAGCGCCGACCGCGTCCATAAGCTTTTCATTGCCGACACTGATAATTTCGCCATTAATTTTCGCGCGGATACCTTGCCCTGCAATTTCTTCCAAAATTTCAACGTCGCAATTATCATTTTCATTTGGATATAATAGAACTACAAGTAATGGATCAATAATCAATTGAG
>CAMJAZ010000294.1 GCA_946403735.1 uncultured Selenomonadales bacterium | reverse complement strand
GAGGATAGAGAGCTTTCAAGAAATATCGCTATTCGCTTGGTTGACAGGTTGCAAACTATGGGATATTCACGAGAAGTGTATACTTGCGATTCCAAAAGTGTACGTTGTTATTCTCAAGATGTTCAAAAATGTGAAACACATTGGATATATGATTCAGAGTTGCTCTATTCCCATGAACTTGACAGGTATGCTATGAAACTTAATCACCGTTATTGCAACAATGACAAAACTTTGGAAGAAAACTGGAAAGAATGTAATTACTTTAACAGAATGAGTAGTCGAGCAAGCGTTGATTATCTGATCCCGCTTATCGGTAAAATAAAAGGTAGTTCCGAAAATTTAACACCTGAGCAGAAAGAAAATTTAGCGCGAAGCGAGCATTTAAGATGGTGCGCATTTCTTTATACCTTTGGGTACGATGTTATGGATAAAGAGGAACTTGTTGATCGCTGCAAGACTCAACAAGCTGAAATTAATAAATTCGGAAAATCTAAAATTGCTAAACCGTCGCAAGACAGAGAAAAAAAGAAGCATGCTTGCCTCGTAAGCTGGGAAGAAATTGATGAGATTTCATTGATAGAAAATTCTTTTACTCATGGAAATAAGGACTACAAAAAACTTGATAAAGATAATATTGAGGTTGTCTTAGCACTTATACAAGCTAAAGAGTAAACCACCTGCGACTAAAGTCGCGGGGATCCGATAAAAATTTTTTACCAAAAATCTTATGGCATCGTTTATGAAGGGCAATGCAATGATTGTAGATGAGACCTGCCGCGTTTATTTGCTTATTAAGTTTTTCATTTCGCTCTGAATTATACAACTTAAAACGATAGGGCTTCATTGAATCACCTCCAATAAAATTATGATAACACGAAGAGAATTTAGTTTCAAGAGAAGCGCGTCGTTTCATCCCCACAGCTAAAGGGCTTTCACGGCGAGTCTTTAGTAAGACATTGTAATTTTCACTTTCCAATTATCAGTTCAGCGTTAATGGAAGAAATTTTTATATCGGCAACTGTAATCTGCGCGTCGCTGTCAATATTATTGTCAAAGAGGTATCGTGACAGAGGATTTATGAAAAAACTTTCGACGATGTTACCGATGCCGCGCCCACCATTAGACAAATTTCCCTTTGCACTTTCCAGTAAAACATTGAACGCATTATCGGAAAAACTGACAGAAATTTTTTTGTCCGCCTCCAAATTTTTGCAGATTTTATTTAACTGCGCACGCAAAATTTTTTCCGCCACGTTAGGACGAATATAATCGTAGACGACAATATTTTCACCGATTCGATTTAAAATTTCAGGACGCCCCAAATTTATCTTAAAATAATCTTCGATAGCTTGATGAACTTTGACGGACATTTCTTCGTAAGGCATTTCAATCGTAACATTTGCCGAACGTTCACCAAATTTGTCTGCGGTGAAAATTCCCAAGTTGCTCGTAAAAATTATTATCGACTCGGAAAAATAAACCGTGTTGCCTTGTCCGTCAGTCATGCGTCCGTCTTCAAGTATCTGCAAAAATTTATCGAAGATTGACGGATGCGCTTTTTCAATCTCATCAAAAAGTAAAACGGAAAAGGGATTTTTTTTCACGGCGTTGGTAAGTTGACCGCCCGCCTCGTAGCCGACGTAACCGGGGGGCGCGCCAAGCAATTTTTGATCGCTATGACTTTGAGAATACTCGCTCATGTCAAAACGTATGCAACTATTTTCATCTCCAAAAATAATTTCGGCAAGAGTTTTAGCCGTTTCAGTTTTGCCCGTGCCAGTTGGACCAGCGAAAAATAAAACGCCCTTAGGTCGAGAATGCGACGATCCCTGAAGTCCCGCAAGTCCCGTGATAGCGCGTTTAACTATGTCGAGAGTTTTGGAAATGGCGGCGTTCTGTCCTTTGACACGTCTTTCAAAAGTAGCTGGTGTTATTTTTTCGCGGTCAAGATTTTTCCATGCATTCTCCCTTATGCCGTACTTGTACAAGTCGACGATGTCGCACATATCGCGAATATTATCGCATTCATTTTTGCAAAGCTGTTTCAAGCTGTTTAATTCTTTAAGGCTCAATCCTTCCGTCAACGCAATAAATCTGTCCTGAAGTTTTAAAAGTTCTTCGGGATGTTTTTCGTAGTAAGGCATTTGATTTTCACGAACATTTTTTCTGAAGAAGTTGGGAAATTTTTTTTCGCCCTTGACAAAATTTTCGCGCTCCTCTTTCGACGGAAAGCCCATTGTAATAATTTTTACATTAGGATTTTGCAAATAAAACCACGCGGGCAAATCATTAACTTTGTTGACGATTAGAACTAAACGATTTTTCAAAGTCTCCAGCGACGATTGCAAAAGGCGTGTGAAGCTGTCAATCTCCGCCTGTTCCATGTGGTCTGGCGTGATGATGTAGCGCGATGCAAAATCCATAACGGCGACGGTCGACGTTTCATTCTGCGCGAGTGCATTACGAATAATTTCTGGTGCAGTCGTACCAGTTCCGCTAAATTTACTTTTGTTAAGGTTGCCATCTTCCTTTGCAAGATTAGCAAAAATTTTTATGGCGTCCGCGTCGAAGTCATTATAAAATCCGCGCAGATTGTCGTAGAAAATTACATTTTGATAGCCGGCATCTTTGAAAAAATAATCCAAGTACTGACTAAGGCGCGGAGTAAATAAAATTCCTCCGTCCTTGCTTGGGTACTGATACGAATCCAGCACGTTGCCTTCCAAAATTATCAGCGGCTTAACCTTCGTGAAAAGTTCAAGTTCTTTGTGCCACTTCGGAATATAATTTTCCACAAAAATTTCCTCCTAAATTTTAAAGCACGTAATCTGTTATCAAAGTCCTGATTTTATTTTTTATCTGCGCGTTCAGTCCCGCCGTCTCAGTAGAAATTTTTGCGGTCGTCGAAACGCTGTTCATAAGCTCAACTAATTTTGCTGTCGGAGAATTTATTTTTCCTTGCAGTTCTAACGCCAATAAAATATCGTCCATCACTTCATCGACGAGCTTTTCAACTTCTGCGTTAGACGAATTTAATTTCAAGACACACTCCAACTTTATCAGTTCACGTGAAATGTCTTCGGAGACGTTAGGAATTTTTTGCAAGTCAATTATTTTTTGCGGCAAACTTTTGACGGTTGACGTTGGTGGATTGGGATTTGCAGTGGGCGTTGGTGTTTTTGGAGTTCAGACGTGTGCTTTGTTGCCGAATAAGACTCCGCAGGATAAACCGATAAAAAGAGCCGTCCCCATT
>CAMJAZ010000293.1 GCA_946403735.1 uncultured Selenomonadales bacterium | reverse complement strand
GTTACGTTTTGAATCGCGCGACCGGGGTCAGTGATAAATTCGTTGACTTGAAACGTTATCGCCGTGAAAATTTTTCGGAAGTCGTCGGGGAATTCTTGCGTTCGCCACAGTTCAAGCAAGTTCAATTCGGCGTTGGGAAATTTTTCTTTCAGCGCGTGACGGAAAATCGCCAACGAATACGTCACGATATTTGCCCGATAAGATTTAGAAATTTTATACCAATCCTGCGCTGAAACAATTTTCTCAACGGCGTGAAATATAATCGCCAATGCCGCTGTCTCCCTGAAATAATGCTCATTGAACTGCGCTGGATTTTTTTCCCAAGCCACGCTTATTTCTTCCGCGAACTTCATAAAATTTGCCTGCGCCCCCTTGCTGACGATTTCGGGGTATTCCTGCCAACTCATGCGATATTTTGCAAAATCTGTCTTCGACATAACCTGTGACTTCGGATTTATGCGTTGGAAATTCCTTTTCTGCGCGGCAGTCATTTTTATCTGCTCCTGAACGTATTGACCGCGAGCGCGTTCGTAAAACCACTTTGTCTGATACTGAACTCCGCCAACAGGCTCCGCTAAGATTCGCCGCGAAATTTTTTCCATTTCGATATGGAAAGGATGTGTCGAAAAGAAATCTGCCTCGCTAACTTTGTTTTGACTATTCGATGAGCGCGAAATTTCTCCGATTAGTTTGTCTTGTTCATCCGTCGGCATTTCTCCAATTCGCGTCAATTTCATTTGGACGAAAATTTTTTCCAGCGAAACTTTATCTTTAAGACGAGCATTCAAAAGCAAAGCGGTCGTTTGTCCACCGTTTATAATTTGGAAATCCGTTACAGACGTGATAAAAAGTCCGCCGCAGTTTTTTATCTCAAGTTGCTTAGCAGTTGCGGCGATTCCGTTATTAAACGCAAAAAACATTTCAGGATTATTTAAAATGGTCTTCCTAATATTTTTATTGACGGCGCGTTTAGTCGACAGGAAAGAGCGGACATTCCCCTCAAGGAGTCGGCTACCGTATTTGTCATAAATATCCGCCAGAACTTTTCCAGGAATTACGCATAAGAAACTTTCGCAATCGTCACCGGCATTAGCTGCTTTGAGACAAGGAAGTCCGTAGTCGTATTCATCGAAATCAATCTTTATTGGCTCGCGTACTTGCATTGAATTATACACGGCGAAAATTCTTTCTATATCCCAAAGTTGGCAATCAATCTCTTTGTCACGAACAAAAACGTTTTTAATCTCCTTAACGGTAAGGCTACGTTGCGCATTGGTTAGCAAAATGAATTTAATTTTCTCGTCGCTATTAGTCTTCAAAATGTCTGCAAGTTCGGCGGTCGAAGTGGATTCCTCAATTTCAAGGTCAGTCGTCAAAACCGCGTCGACGAACGCCGCTAACATTTTGAAATTCTTTTCCGCCAAAGTCTTATTCATATTTTCGTCGGTGTTGGTGTAATGGACGATGAAAAGCAAAATCGAATTGTCCGTTTCGTCCTGTAGCCAACCATCAACTCGAAGATTGCTTCGCCTTTTCGGATGAATACTGGTAAAGAATGATTCTTGAAAGTCGCCGTTAAGATATTCCGCTTCCTGCATGAGTTGCGTAATTTTTTCAGCAAACGCCGTTGTCTTCACGTCTCCGGAAATCCAAGCGTTTTTTACTTCCGCCTCCAAATCTGCTCTGAAGTCCTCAAGATTCATGATAAAAATTCCTCCTCAAGCTCGCGCAGGTTTAACGTGTAAGACGCCTCGACGATTGCCGAAGGTAAAATATCTTTCGTAAGACGCGGGAATTTTTCGTCGACAACAAAGCGCATATTCTCTGCAAGCCTGTAACTTTGTTCGTCGTATTCTTCGCGTTCAACATAACCTGTTTGGAAAAGCAAAACTTCAAATCTTTGCGCGGAGGAAGGATTTTTTTCAAGCAAATCCGACAAATTTTTGACAAGAGAATTCAACGTAAATCCGTCCGAAGTTTTCGCTAGCCTATAAACGATAAGCTCACCTGGCGTTTTAAGCGACAGTTGCTCAAGTGAAGGAATACGAACTTTTTCTGCTTGCTCCGTAACGGTTTTTATTTCGAACCACGTTTCGCCATAGGAGAAATCCTGATGTTCTTTAAGTGGACCGAGCCAACCTGCGACGGTTTCTTTTAGCGGACGCCCATTCATTATTTGTTCGCGCAGAAAAAGAAGTTCGCCGATTAAGCCGCGTTGTCGTTCATCGGAAAGCAAATCATCTTTAGCAACGGCGAAGAGATTTTGCCAATGTTTATATCGTTGCCAAAAATTTTTCAAAGACTCTGATTCATCTTGCGCACCTTCGGCAAAACTTAGCAAGTCGCGACACATTTCAATAAATACCGCCGTTTCATTTTCCGAGAGCAAACTAAGTGACAAATTAAATCTGCCGTCCTTGCGTTTACGCTGATTTATCTCGACAGTTTTAGATGATGGCGGGATTTTCATTTTGCGGTTGCACAGGATTAAAAGCGTTCGCCGAAGTTCTTCGTCGTAGCCAATGTGACATTCAAGCGGCGCGGTATCGACGAATGTATAGCCTCGTTCAATCTTCAACGTATTTTCCCACTGCCCGCGAAGATTTTCAAAGTCAATCATTCCTCAATGCCCTCCTCGTTGTCGAATTTACTGCCAACTGCGTTGATAACAAAGTCAGCGGTCTTAACTTCCGATTCTGCAATCGACGGGTCAAGCGCAGGAAACCCGACGCCCAATGCAAATAAAACTTCGGGAACTTGACTCGCGTCCTCAATCTTCGGGCGAATGATAAACAAAACTAAAAGGGGACGGCGACCGTAAATCAGATAAGCATTTTCCGACACGGATTTATTTTCGTTTCCAGGCAGAGCGTGGAAATCGTCTTCAGCCTTTTTAATTTCTTCTTTAGTCAAACCAGCTCTGGTCATACCCGGCGTGCTCACCTGCAGGTTGTGACCGCCAATTTTAATCTGGTCGTCTTCGACAAGGACACTTCTTTCAACCGGCTTGATTGTAAAATTTTCGCCGCCAAGTTTTAACTCGCCGTATTCTTCGCCGATACCTTCGGGGATCACAACGTCCCAAAATTCGTCGTCCATCTTGTCGATATACTCACTAATAGGTTGCGATTGAAATTTAACCCAGTTTTCGGTTTTGAAACCGAGAATCAATTTTGCAACGAGGTTTTTTGGAACTCCGCGCCACAAATTTTTAAAGCGAGTATCTTCAAGGCGCGTAAAATTTTCCAGCCCGTC
>CAMJAZ010000292.1 GCA_946403735.1 uncultured Selenomonadales bacterium | reverse complement strand
TTTTGAAAACGGTGAATCCAATTTCGGCGGCAATAACATTACTTATTTGATTTTGCAGATGCTCAAGATTAAAATCGCCGCCAACCTGCAACGACAAGGGAATTTGACAATGCAGGAGCTAATAGTCGAAGACGAAAATACTATTCTCTGTGATATTGATGATAACTACGACAATAAAAATAAAATTTATGAGAAATTCCTCGCAGCTTACAAGCAAGCAGAAAATATTATTCCGACAAAATTTAGCGAATGTTCCGGACGCAACGAGAAGTTGATGATTAAACGGAATTATTATTACCTTTGGCAAATGGCGGAGGCAATAAAGATTGAGTTTTACCGTTCCAATTTAGTCAACGTAGATTTTGACAAAGAGCAAGACAAAAAAATTTACGTCGACGACGCGGCACAATATTATCTTTACGTCAAGACCGACGGTAAAACTTTAATACGTCACGACCGACCGATGGATAAAGTCGAAATCACGATAAAAGAAATCAACCGCATAATTTGTCCCGAAATCTACGCCTTGCTCAATACGCTCCTTCGTCAGTACACGGGCAAAAATTTTGAGACAATAGAGGTGCTTCAAAAATTCCGCTATCGTCTTTCGGGTCAATCTTGCAAAATCGCGCTGTTCAATGACCTGTTAAAAGAATTTATTCCCGGTGTACTCATTCGCAATCGGACGCAAAAAAATTTGAACTCGGACAACAAAACCGACAGCAGCGTTTTAAAAAAGTTTTGCATAGAGGGAAGTATTGAATACATGCGCGACAAAGCTCGCGGTGAACTTAAGCCCATACTCAATACGAGAAACATGAAAAATATTTACGCCGTATATATCGAAGATGGCGGCAAACTCTCCGAATGCGCTCTTGACTACGACAGCACGGTTACTATCATCAAACGCCCTAGCAATATGCGCGAAGCAATCTTCATTGTTAAGGACAGCAACGGCAAAATAAAAAATAGGGTGCCATATTCCTTCAACCTGAGTGAACAGCCGCGTTATAATCTTGAGTCACTCGAAAGAGAAATCGCAAAGAGTACGACGCTTGAATACTACAAAATTAATCAGATGATTAGCGACCCTCTGCGCGACATCGATTTGCAAAGAGATAATAACAACAATCCTATCTGTTGTCTTTTCATTCTTCCCGCCCGCGATCGTTACGGATTTTATATTTGGCAAGTCGTAGTAAAGAGCGATAAGGACGGCAAATATTACAAATCGCCCAAGACCCCGAAATTTAAAACCTTTGAGTCGGAAACTTTGCAAACTTTCTTCGACGGTTATAGATGAGGAGATTATTGTGCTTACTCGGAAAAAAATTCAATTCGCGCCGCGAACAATTTTAACGCATAAAATATTGGAGACAATGTACGATTTCCCACAAGAAATTCTACGATTGCAATATCTGACATTCGGCGACGGAATTGTTTCGGGCTTGGAATTTAAAGAAGTCAACAGAGAAATTTTTTTGACGGAAGGGATAGTCAAATTCAAAGGTGAGTTTTATTTTTCGTCGGCTGGTGAGGTAAATTTAACGAAATTTTTTAAGGAGAACAAACCGCCTATGCGCGGAGCGATTTCTTGTTTTGCACTTTGTCCTTCGCAAAATTCCAAAATTGACGGCGGTGTCAAAACGGAATTCTTGGAATTAAAAATTTTGTTGAAGAAAGATTTGCCGCCCGATGTTTTATGTCTCGGAAGTTTTTATGACGAGCTATCTGACATTGCTCTCCCAGATAAAGATATTTCCGCAAAAAAATTTTGGAAAGAATTCACTACTTTTAATCGGCTTCAATTATTGGACGTTCCCTATTCTTGTAGCGGCGGCTCAACCTTCCATCCTTACATATTTTGTGCCATGAAAAATATCCTCAAGCGAAAAGAGAATAAGTCACCGACGGAGCTAACCTTACTTTTACAGATTTATCAAACGGGTTTCATTACAATGGAGGCTCTGAAAACTTTCATTGAATCCGACGACACAAAAAAATTTACTCCATCTGCTGCTCGCGAAGAAATTTTTGAGAGCTTGACGCAATGGTTAAAATTAATTCACACCAAAGTAATTTCCAGCGAAGAGAAGACCATTATAAAAGAAACTCGCCCAAATGCTCGTCAGAGTTTAAAAATATGACAAAGTTACGAACAACATTCATGATTTTTTAAACTTTCTCTTAGCCCCGATTGCAAAAGTAGTCGGGACTTTATTTTTTTGTGAAAGTAACATTTATGCCGGCAACAAAATTCATATGGTCAGATGAGGTTTGGCGGGGATTTTTTACTTGTTTGCGTGTCGTTTCCTATTGGAACGTATTGGCGATTTTCAGACGAGACTTGTGGCACGAACAGTACGGTAGCGTCAGCGAATCTGTCTTCGGCGAAAAGAGTAGGAGTATCGGCGCGGCGACGAGTCTGCACTTTTTTGCTTGTCAGTCGAAAATCACGGACACCCTCAACCCATTTCATAACGAAAGGTATTTTGTGAAGTTCATTCGGCGGACAATTTTTGAGCCATAGACAATAGCGCATAATGCCATTGATGAATTCGTTGGAGCCGACAATCATGGGCGGCACGTCATCGCACAGTGGTTTAGCTTGCGGCAGGACAATAATATTTGGGGCGTCGAGCAGATAAGCATTGATAAACGGCACGACATGAACGCTTTGAGCGTCGAAAATTTTTTTAGCGGGAGCGTCGCAGTTGGCAAAACCGATGATAACGCAATGACGAACGCGCACGCAGTCTTAGAGCCTTGAATAAAATCAGCGGCTTTTTTGAACCAACACGCCACGTAGTCGAGATTGCCATAACCGGAAATTCTCGCGAAAATTTTTACCATGTCAGATTTTTGCGCGGCGTTCTGAAAACTTTTTCCAACGAAAGGCGAGTTGCCGATTATGTAGGTTATTAGGTTATTAGTTGTTAGGGAATTAGTATTATTAACCTTTTTTCCTAATTCCCTATTAACCTCAAAATAACGAAGTAGAGAACGTAATCGTCGTTTGGGCATTCTTCATCAATTCACCTCTGCCCCCACTGTCCTCGAACAAGTTGCCAGCGTTGCTTTCAATCAAGAAGATTTAGACGACCTTCTCAATGATGATGTTCAGAAAATCTTTCTCTGCAACAACTCTTTTGTCATTCCCCTCAGCATTGAGGATAAGACTTACATTGGAATCGGAAAAACCACCGCTGTTATTCGTAGTGACGAAAAAATGGATTTCGATTCTCTTCCTGAATCCATTTGA
>CAMJAZ010000291.1 GCA_946403735.1 uncultured Selenomonadales bacterium | reverse complement strand
GCGTTGACGACGCCGGACATGTTAAAGACGTTACAAATTTGTATAGGCAAAAAAATAAGCCGCTGTCTTGACGGCGCGGCGAACTGCTGATTAGATTAGGCTCGTCAATGTTTACCGACTGCGACGAGCTTAACCTTTTCAAAAAGTATAAATCGACAGTAGGATTGTACCACACATGGCGCAATTCTGCTACAAGGAGTGATTCTTATGAAGAAAATTTCTAAAGCAACAATCGCGGCGATTAACCGATTGTCGCCGGACGAGCTTGAAAAGCACAGTGTACTTGAAAAAGCTCGCTACGGACATATCTGTCCTTATCCGGACTGCCAAAACGGAGCCGGTCACGACGGCACAGGCATTTCTCCAATTAAAGGCGAAGAAAATTCTTTCGTCTTGTACCATTGCTTTAAGTGCAGCAGGACTTTTAACAACCTGCAAATCCTCAAGCTCCATTACGGCATTGATAACTTTGCTGAACTCGTCGAAAGGATTTGCGCGGACTTTGATATTAAACTTGAGTATGTGGACTTCGACGAGCCAAAAGGTAAGCGCAAAAAAGGTAAGCGGCGCGATGACACTCCGATTGATGATGTCACACTAGGCTTTATCAAAGACGATTTAGCTACTTCAACTGATACGCTCAAAAAATATCTTGACGCCGTTAAAACGTGGCGTGGACTACCGCTTGAGACCTTGCTCAAATTCAACTGCCGCCTTATCTGGCAATGGATTTCGCCGAATGTGCGTAATTCGTCTAAATACTCTCCTTATCTTGAGCCAACTGATAGAATGATTATACCTTGCTCCGACGACGCTTATTTAGCTCGTATGCCAGTTAGCTACAAGACTGCTAACACTCAAAAGGCTCGCGATTTTTTCAAGGACAAAGAGAAACTGCACGCCGGTCACAAAAGGCTTTTCAATCAAGCCGCTTTGACTTCTACCACGCCTATTTTCGCCGTTGAAGGTTATGTCGATTGCATGTCCGTTGATTATGCTGGCTATCCTTGCGTTGCTCTCGGCGACGCTGGACGCGGTGATTTACTCGTTGACGCCGTTAAGACTATGCCAAAAAAGCCACATGTCATTATATTGCTTGATTCTGATTCAACCGGACGAGAAAACGCGCCTAAACTTTGTGAAGAACTTATCGGGGAGAGTTGTCCTGCTGTTGTCCGCTATCTTGAGGACGGCTTAAGTAAGGTTGACTGCAACCAAATTTTGACGGAGCAAGGCTTAGATGTCCTACGCGGTCGGCTCGCTGATATTCTTGACGATTGCGTTGCCGAACTTGCCGCACTTCAAGACGACTTCGACGCAAGAAAGGATAAGCGCAAGAACGATAGAGATTTGAACTCTTTATTCGCTGGCAATGATTCGGATTTAGCCTTCGCTCGGCGTCTTGAAAAATTCTGCGGTGATAATGTTCGTTGGTTGACTGATGACGAGTTATGGCTTTACTACCAAAATGGACTTTGGCAGCGCGGCTCCGAAAAAAATTCTTGCATTGCTCATCTTGGTTGCGCCTTAGCTGATGACTTAGCTAAATACGCCATAACCAACACTGAAAAAGATTTAGCTGAAAAGTTTCAATCAGCAAAGAAAATTTCTGCCGCTATTACTTTGCTCAAAACTTGCGATTCTATCAGAATCACCGCTGAAGACTTAGACCGGCATTTAAATCTGCTGAATTGTCTTAACGGCGTCGTCGACTTGCAAACCGGCTGGCTTTATCCGAATGTTGAAATGCGCTCGAAGTTGATTACTCAACAATGCCGCGCCGCTTGTATCAAAGACGCTCAATCTGAACTCGTCGACAATTTCTTTCGTGACATTATGCCTGACGACCAAACACGCGCCGGATTGCTCCGTTGGTTAGGCTATTGCTTAACCGGCGAATGTAGCGAAGAAAAATTCTTGATTTGGTTTGGTCACGGCTCTAACGGCAAAGGCGTTCTCGGTGCGACGCTCCTTGAGTTGCTCGCGTCTTATGGTACCGGACTTGCACAGCGTGCTTTGCTCCGCAACAATCCTTTCAGCAACGACGCGGACAAAGCGACGACAAGTCTTAATTGCCTTGAAAAAAGACGCTTTGCACTTTCTGAAGAATTGCCGCAAAAAGCCGAGCTGAACATTGAGCTTATTAAAAATTTGACTGGCGGAGATAGATTGCCTATTCGTCAACTTTACCGCGAAGAACGCACAATCCGCAATTACGCCAAAATCAATATCAGCGGCAATTTTCTGCCGACTATCGAAAACGTTGCCGACTTAGGACTTAAGCGGCGTATGTTGCAAATGCCTTTCAGTGTCCAATTCGGCGTCGGCGACAAGCCGATTGATTATGACTTAAAAAGAAAAATGTTGTTGCCGGACAATTTATCGGCTCTGCTTTGGTTGCTCGTCCGTGAAGCTTTTGCTTGGTATCGGCGCGATGACGGCGGCTTGATTATCTCCGACATTATGCGGCAAGCTACGCAAGCTCATTTGGACAAAGAGAATTTTGTTGCCGAGTTTATCGAAACCGGAGAAAAATTTATCCGCAAGGCTGACGCAACCGTCAAGGCAAAAGATTTTATTGACGAACTGAAAAAAGCTTATCCGGTTGAATGCGCTAAATTCAAACCTGCTGACTTAAGGCAGTTTATCTGCACTGTCGGCGGCGTCGAATACTCAACTGACAAATCAAGGTATCGCGTCTTCAAAGGTATTGGCAAGCTCGCTGGCTCCGATTTCGACGGCGAACCGATTGCACCGGACGACACGACGCCTTTTGACGAAAATGACTTGCCTTTATAACTGAAAAGATTGACACAGAGATATTTTTGCCGATTCTAAGTCGGCTATTTTTTTTAGGTTATTGTCAACCATGTAGGTTGCTGAAACTTTTTTGTCAACCACGTAGGTTGCTGAAACTTTTTTGAAACTTTTTTGAAACTTTTTTAGACGATAAATGGCGTTAGAACGCGAAACGTTGAAACTTTGAAACTTTTTTCTCCAAAAAAAAAAGTTGGTAACATAACTATTGTTAGGTAAGGTAAAAGGGTCAGAGAGTAAGATAAAAGTAAAAATTTTTTACGCAGGTAAGAGTAGTAAAAAGTTTCAATTGTTCAATGCATTTTTTTCAAGAATGTTGTTAGGACGCCAATTATAACTAAACTATAAAAAAAAAATATCAATGCTATATCAAAAAAATATCATAGATTATCGGCGGAGAAATTTTCTTCGCGATGAAAAACTATTTGGCGTGTAGAGGCGGCTCAAAGTTAAAGA
>CAMJAZ010000290.1 GCA_946403735.1 uncultured Selenomonadales bacterium | reverse complement strand
GTCTGTTACGCGGGATTTCCTGCGCGGAAATTAAAAGTAATGGACTTAGTCACATTTATGTTTCGGCAAAGTTGGAAAGACGATTACCGCACAATTATAATCGTTAGTCTTTTTGCAGGAATTGTTCCGCTTGTCACGCCGATAATCACTGAAACAATTTTCCACGATATTTTGCCGATACTCGATCGCAAAGGGCTAGTCACCGTCACGCAAGTGATGATGGTTACAAGCTTTACAATGGCGGCAATGTCGATAATCCGTTCGGTGGCGCTGATAAGAATTTCGACGCATTTGGATATGGCGGTTGAGGCGGCACTTTGGAGCAGATTATTATCGTTGCCAGAAAAATTTTTCAGAAATTTTCAATCGGGTGAACTGGCACACCGAATGACGGGAATGGAGTCGGTAAAAAGTTTTATCGACGGTCATTTTATATCAGCAGTCTTCGACACGATTTTTTCGTTTTGGAGTTTATTTTTGATGTGCTACTACAGTTTGAAATTGACTGCGGCGGCAATTTTTATTTGGCTGATATGGTGCATAGTGACGGCGTTTATTTATCGCAGAGTTTTAGGTTTTCAACGCGGCTTGATTAACGCGGGCAACCAAGAATCGGGTTTGATACAACAAATTTTCGCGGGACTTGCAAAATTCCGCGTACACGGTGCAGAGGAGCAAGCGTACAATTTATGGAGTAAAGTTTTCGGCGAAACGTGGAAATGGAATTTAAAATTGCGTTGGCAGGGAAATTACAATCAGATTATTTCAAGCATTCAACCATTTATCTTGACGATGCTTTTATACTACGTCGCTATTTATGAAACGCAACCTACAATGTCGGGCGGAAAAATAGTTCAAGCTGGTATGGGCTACGCGCAATTTTTAGCATTCAGCGCGGCTTATTCATCTTTCAACGCAACTTTAAATTCGCTAATTCCGCTTGTCGGACAATTTTTCAGCGTTCAACCGCACATTGAAAATTTACGTCCAATCCTTGACGAAGAGCCAGAAATTACTGATGACAAAATCGACGCGGAAGTTTTGACGGGCAAAATGAAAGTCAGCGATTTAACTTTTTCATACGGTGAAAAATTGCCAGACGTTTTAAAAGATGTCAGCTTTGAAGTTTCGGCGGGTGAAAATTTAGCTATCGTCGGTAAAAGCGGCTGTGGAAAGTCAACGCTTGTCAGACTTTTACTTGGATTTGAAAAGCCGAAGAAAGGCGCAATTTATTTTGACGGTCAAGACCTTTCGACGTTAAGTTTGCCTTCGGTACGTTCACAAATGGGCGTTGTACTGCAGAACGGTCAACTTATGCAAGGCGATATTTTCACAAACATAATTGGTACGGCGAACTTGACTCAAGATGACGCATGGGCGGCGGCTGAAGCGGCGGGAATTGCTGATGACATTCGCAAAATGCCTATGGGTATGCAAACTGTTATCGGCGAAGGTTCAAGCAACATTTCAGGTGGACAACGTCAAAGAATTTTAATTGCGCGAGCATTGGCGGCGAAACCCGCAATTTTAATTTTCGACGAGGCAACGTCCGCGCTTGACAATAAATCACAAGCTACCGTTACGAAAAGCATTGAGAAGTTGCACGTTACAAGAATTGTCATTGCGCATAGACTTTCGACGATTAAAAATTGCGACAGAATTATTGTCATGGACGGCGGCAAAATCGCGGAGAGTGGAACTTTTGATGAACTTGCTAACGCAGGCGGTTTATTTTCAACGTTGGTTAAGCGGCAGACATTATAAGGCGGTGGGTTATTTTGGAAAAAGACAATGAATATTACAGCGACTTAGCGGAGCGTGCAGTTTGGGATGAAACGGCTTTTCGCGAATTGTACGAAAAATACTTTCGCATTGTGTACAATTTGGTTTACGTTCGCGTGAAAAATGCCACAACTGCTGATGACATTACTAGCGAAATTTTTTTAAAGGTAACGCAAAATCTTTCAAAGTTCGACAAGACCCGCGCAACTTTTGCAACGTGGATAAGCCGCATTACTGAAAGGACTTGTATAGATTTTTTCCGCAGTCAAGGCAAGCGTGAAGAAGTTGAATGGGACGACGTATTTTCTCCACCGATAGCGGAACATGAACAGCCTGAACATAAACTTATCATGAGTGATAATAAAAAAATTTTGATGAAGGCGGTATCAAAACTTTCAGAGCGTGAACAGCGCATTATTGAGTTGAAGTTTTGGGCTGATATGTCCAATAAAGAAATTGGCGAAGTTCTCGGCATAAGCGCGGGCAACGTCGGAATAATTCTTTTCCGTGCAATGGGAACGTTGCGGCAAAAACTTCAAGGTAAAATTTAGTCGGTGATAAAAAGCAATTTGACAGCAAATTTTGTAACGGTTTAACTAATATAGGGCGCGTATGGACGCGCTTTTTTTTCGCCAAGAAAATTTTTTGTAATGCCTTTTAAACTTCCCCGTATGTTAGGAGGTAAGAAAAAAATTCAAAATTAAAAGTCTGAAAGGAGAAAATAAAATGACAGACAAAAAAGTTGAACTAAACGCAGAAAATCTTGACGGTGTAGCAGGTGGTTTCCATATGCCAAATGAAGATATGCAGAAAAGGATTGACAAAGTCATTAATCCAGACACTGTACCTGATGAAAAACTTTCTGATAAATTCATAATCGCTGTTAATCAAAAGTAGGTAAAAAGTAGCAAAAAAAATTGTAATGAAGTAAAAAGTTCACCGTATGTTAAGACGTAATAAAAATCTTGAAAGGAGAAAAATAAAATGGCAGAAGAAAAAATGGCAGAAGAAAAGAAAGTTGAACTCAATGAGGAAAGTTTGGACAGTGTAGCAGGTGGTAACAACGTTAAAAAGAGTATCGCAGTTGCCGCAGCGGTTATTGCAGGATCTATCGTAGGTTATAAAACTTATCATACAACTATGAATGCACTTGATGAATCTGACGGAACTTCAAAAGGCGGCAATAAAAATAATGGCGGCGGCAAAATTAAGTCCGATAACATCAACATCACAGTCGGAAAAGAGCAACAGGCAATTAACGTTGGAAGAGGAAATTCTGTTGGCGGCCAAGTCAATATCTCATTTGGCAAGAAGTAATTTTGGAAGAGAAAATTCTGTTACGGGCAAAGTACAATTAAAAAAAGTTGTAATGAAGTAAAAAGTTCTACGTATATTAAAGCGTAAGAAAAAATTAAAAGGAGAAAAGAAATTGGCAGAAGAAAAAAAAGTTGAACTCAACGCAGAGAATTTGGAAGGCGTAGCAGGTGGCGGACTTGGTC
>CAMJAZ010000289.1 GCA_946403735.1 uncultured Selenomonadales bacterium | reverse complement strand
ATATTGTCACGGCAGAAACAGAAACAGGAACTTTAATCTGTGGCTACAATCCCGAATTTAAGTGCGAAATAAATTTAGGCAGTAAGACGAATCAGAATTTTACGCAAATAAGTTTCGGAGCGTTACTGTATGACTTACGTAGAGCAGGAAGAAAGTTACACGAGCAAGGCAAGTTTTTTAGATTTGGACGAAAATCCATACATAAAAAATCATTACGAATTAAGCATTCCTAATTCCTAATTAATAAGACGAGCCCTTTGAGAATAAGGGTTGCATAACCAAACTTTTCAAGAATTCCCGCCTCTATAGGCGGCGGGAGTGTTCAATAAATAACGAAAGGAAAATTTTATGGCACAAAATAACGATAACTATTGTTTTGCCTGCGGGGTAAAAAATCCCATTGGCTTGCATTTAAATTTTGAAAAAGTTGAAGATAAAATCACAGCTACGAAAAATTTGGCGCGTGAATATGAAGGCTACGAAGGCGCGGCGCATGGTGGAATTGTCGCTACAATGCTTGATGAGGCAATGTGCGCGTTCATAAAATACTTTTACAATGAACAGGCTATGACTGGACGCCTTGAAATTCGTTATCGTCACCCAACGCCGATTGAACAGGACTTGACAATTTCAGCGTGGCAAGAATCACAACGCCGAAATATTATCACAATGCGTTCAACAGTAACGGCGGCTGACGGTAGCGTCACTGCGGAGGCAACGGCGAAATTTGCTGTTGTATCGTTGCAATGAGTCGACGTAAAAAATTTTTTGACGAATACGACTTTGATTTTGACTTCGACGCGCCGAAAAATCCTACTTACGTCACGGGCAAAATTAGCGTTAATCCGCGCGGCTTTGCATTCGTCACGCCAGACAGCGGCGGCAAAGATATTTTCATTGCGGCTGAAGACGTTGAACCAGCTCTGCACGGCGATATTGTCAACATTCGCATAACTGCTGAATATGGCGCACGGCGCGAAGGTGAAGTTGTCGAAGTCATTAAACGCGGCAAGGAAATTTTCATTTGCAAGTTGAAAAATCGCGGCAAAACTTTTTGGGCTGAACCTGTCGATGAAAAATTTGACGCGCTGGAAATTCATATCAAGTACGATGACAAAAAATATTTAATGGACTTGAAACACCGTCACGTTAAAGTTGTCGTGAAGGTTACCGACTGGAAAAAATTGCACGGCGAACTTGTTGAAGTGCTTGACCCTGAAAAAGATTTTAGACTTGACATTACAGCGATTCTGCGCAGTCACAACGTCTTTGAAAAATTTCCCGACGAAGTTTTACACGACGCCGCTAAACTTGAAACCGTTCCCAGTGACGAAGAAATTTCAAGGCGTATTGACAGACGAAATTTAAAAATCGTGACGATTGACGGCGAAGACGCGAAAGACCTTGACGACGGCGTCTTTGCGGAAAAAATTGACGGCGGCTACTTTCTAGGCGTGTACATTGCCGACGTTAGCTACTACGTTAAGCCGTACACCGCGCTTGATAAAGAAGCGTTTGAACGCGGTACGAGCATTTATCCAGTTGACCGCGTTGTACCAATGCTGCCAGTTGAACTTTCCAACGGAATTTGTAGCCTTAACGCCAACGTCGACCGCCTTGCTATGGCGTGTGAAATGACGTTTGACGCTGAAGGTAAAGTTATCGACCACAAAATTTTTCCAACGGCAATTCACGTTTACCGCCGACTTAGCTATAATCAAGTGCAAAAATTTATTGACGGTGAAACGTCCGAACTTGCAGACTGCGCGGAAAATCTCAACGCCTTACTTGAAATTTACAAACTGCGCAAAAAAATTCGTCACGAACGCGGCGCGATAGATTTTGACTTGCCAGAAATTAAAGTTGAACTCAATGAATTTGAACGTCCCATTAAGCTGACGAAAAAATTTAACGGCGTCGCTGAAAGCATTATCGAAGAATGTATGTTAGCGGCGAATGAAACGGTTGCTGAACATACATTGCGCAATAAAATTCCCAGCTTATACCGCGTCCATGAAAATCCAGCGTCCGACAAAGTAGAAATTTTTAATCGGCTACTGGCTCATTTCAGCTTGCACATTTCCGCGCAGAAGGAAAGTTATCAGCCTCGTGACTTCCAAAAAATTATCGACGCGATTAAAGATAATCCCGCCGAAAAAGTTATTACGACGTTTGCACTGCGTACAATGCAACAGGCACGTTATGCGGCGGAAAATCTTGGACACTTTGGAATTGCCGCGCCATTTTATACGCATTTTACGTCGCCGATTCGCCGTTATCCCGACTTGATTGTACACCGTATGCTTAGGGCAAGTTTTGAGACGCCAGAAAAAATTACTAAGCTTGCGAAACGTCTTGATGAAACGGCTAAAAAATCTTCTGAAATGGAACGCCGCGCAGTTGACATTGAACGCGAAGCCGTCGACTTAAAAGTTGTACAATATATGCGGAAGTTTTTATGGCGGAATTTTGACGCGATAATTAGTAGCGTCACGAATTTCGGCTTTTTCGTCGAGCTTGAAAACGGCGCTGAAGGACTTGTTCACGCCTCCACGCTGTACGACGATTATTATAATTACGTTGATTCGGAATTTGCGCTGATTGGAAGTACAACTGGAAAAAGTTTTCATATCGGCGATAAAGTCCACGTTAAACTTGTCAGCGCCAATGAAAAGTTGCGGCAACTTTCATTTGAACTTGTCGACGCATTGGAAGATGACGACTTAATTGTTAGCTTGTAGTTTTTCATTACGAATTACGAATTACGCATTAAAAAAAGCGCCGTGATTAAGTTGTTCACGACGCTTTAAAAATTTAAGCGCTAATTCTATTTATCTGCAAAAAATTATCTGCCGAAAGATTTGTTGAGAAGAGGAGCGCGTTCATAAACAGCGCATTTGCCGAGTTCTTCTTCAATGCGGATAAGTTGATTGTACTTCGCCATACGGTCAGTGCGGCTAAGTGAACCAGTCTTAATTTGTCCGCTATTCGTAGCAACAGCAATGTCAGCAATCGTAGCGTCTTCAGTTTCGCCAGAACGGTGTGAAGTGACGGTGGTGTAGTTGTGACGATGTGCCATTTCAATAGCTTCAAGCGTTTCAGTAAGTGAGCCAATCTGATTAACTTTGATAAGGATTGAGTTAGCAGCGCCCATCTTAATACCTTTTTCAAGGAATTTGGTGTTGGTAACGAACAGGTCATCGCCGACGAGTTGGCACTTGCCGCCGATTTGTTTCGTCAATGCAACCCAGCCTTCCCAGTCGTCTTCTGCCAAACCGTCTTCGATTGAATCAATGTAGTAGGTGTCG
>CAMJAZ010000288.1 GCA_946403735.1 uncultured Selenomonadales bacterium | reverse complement strand
TGTTTCTTTTTGCTACTTTTTCAGCTCGCCAAAGAAAAAGTAGGTTAATATAAAAAAATATTCAATATCAATTAGAAAAGTTGACCAAAAAATCCTCCGCCGATTAATGGAGGATTTTTTTTATTTTTTCCAAAAGACTATTTATTTTGAGATTGCCATTCACAGCAAAAAAATTTTCTGCGCGGCGGCATTGTCAATTTAGTTGACGGAAAATTTTGTAAGTGTTAATATTGCATAGAAAAATTTTCAGTGATTGTGATTATTTGAAGGGGGATTTTGTTTTATGATTGATATTACCGACAGAGTGCGGAATAAAGATTTGCAAAGTAAAATTGTGACGGCGGAAGAAGTTGCGAATTGGATTAAACCAAATATGACGCTTGCTTGTAGCGGCTTTACGGCGTCAGGTTATCCTAAAGCAATTCCAATGGCGCTTGCCGAACGTATGAAGAAAGATCCTTTTACCGTCAACATTTGGACTGGCGCGTCAACTGGTCCAGAACTTGATGGCGCACTTGCTGAAGTCAAAGGTATTAAACAGCGCTTGCCTTATCAAACTGATGCTAGACTGCGTCCCGAAATTAACGACGGCACGGTTAATTACCTTGATTTGCACCTTTCAGAATCTGCAGGACTTGCCCGCGCAGGTTATCTTGGCAAGATTGACGCGGCGATTGTCGAAGTTTGCGCCATTACTGAAGAGGGAAATTTAATTCCTACAACTTCACTTGGCAACGCGGCAAGCTACGTACAAAGCGCTGATATTGTTATTGTCGAAGTTAATACGACTCAACCTTTGGCATTGGAAGGCATTCACGATGTTTATGTACCGCTTGACCCGCCTAACCGCTTGCCCATTCCGCTTGTAAAAGCTGACGACAAAATTGGTACGACGTACATTCCCTGCACGCCTGACAAAATTAAATTTATCGTACCTTGTGACGTAAAAGATCATACCCGTGACCTTTCGCCGATTGATGAAAATTCAAAGAAAATGGCGAAGTTTACCATTGAACTTTTGCACAAGGAAATTGCGGCGGGACGTATGCCGAAAAATCTTTTACCGTTGCAATCTGGCGTTGGCAACGTCGCTAATGCTGTGCTTGCAGGTTTCGTCGAATCAGATATGACTGACTTAGTTGTCTACACGGAAGTCATTCAAGATGCGATGCTTGACCTTATCGACGCTGGAAAATTGCGTATTGCGTCGGGAACTGCTTTTTCACCGTCGCCCGCTGGTATGGACAGATTTTACAAAGATATTGAAAAGTACCGCAAATATATTTTACTTCGTCCTGAAGAAATTTCAAATTCGCCTGAAGTTGTACACCGTCTTGGCGTTATCGCGATGAATACGGCGTTGGAAGTTGACATTTACGGCAACATAAATTCAACGCACGTTGCAGGTTCAAAAATGATGAACGGTATCGGCGGCTCGGGCGATTTTGCACGTAATGCGTACTTGACAATCTTTTATACGCCGTCTGTTGCTAAAGGCGGAAAAATTTCTAGCGTCGTGCCAATGTGTTCGCATATTGACCATACGGAACATGACGTTGACATTATCATCACGGAACAAGGTATTGCAGACCTGCGCGGACTTGAACCACGTAGCCGCGCGTTGGAGATTATCAACAAATGCGCTCATCCTGACTACAAGCCGATTTTGCTTGACTACTATGAACGCGCACTTGCCGCTACGAAAAAAGCTAATACGCCGCACCTTATCGATGAGGCTTTAAGTTTCCATTCACGTTTCCTTGCAACTGGCGATATGCATAAGTAAGGAGTATCCAATTATGGACGCAAACAAAATTAAAGGCGAAGCTAAAAATATAATTTTGAATGACGGCGTTGAAATTACCTACTGCGAACGCGGCGAAAATAATTCTGACGTGATAATTTGCGGCGCGTTTTTCTTTCATACTGTTATGCCTGTCGTTGAAAAATTGGCTGAAAAATATCACGTTTACGGCGTAATAATGCGTTTCGACGGCAAAGGCACTGAACTTAATCCCGACGGCTCGATAAATTGGGCGCGTCAATGGGGAAAAGATATTTACAATTTCGCGCAGGCAATGAATTTAAATAAATTTCATTACGTTGGAAAATGTCACGGCACTGTACCCGGCTGGTATCTTGTGAAAAATCATCCCGAAGTATTGAAAACTTTTGCTTGCTACTTTTTAACGCCGCACGTCTGCAAACAAAACGACAATCAATGGTTTAATTTACTTACAGGCGGAGACCCGTCAGCAATGATGCGCGCCGCAATGCGTAAGCCTGAAACAGGTATGAAAATTAAAATGGAAGAAATGGCGTCTGTCGGCAAAATTGACGTTACAATAGTTCCAACTTACGCCGCAAATTTCACTGAACATATTTGGCAGTCAAAAGAAGATTGTATCGACACGCTTAAAAATATGACAATTCCGATTGAATATCTTTTCGGCACTGAAGATTTATTTTTCAAAGACCATTTTGACAGCAGCATTTTTGCAATAATGAATACCAAAAATGCAAAAACGGTAATTCTCGGCGGCGAACGTCATTTAATGGAGATTGATTGTCCCGAAAAAATCGCTGAAGAAATTTTGAATTTTATTGATAATGTCAATTAGTGGCTAGTTTTTAGGGGTTAATGGAGTAGGTTTAATTAATAACAGTAAAAGGCAACTTCGTAAAATTTTTAAAAATCCAAAACGATTCAGTTGCTCACTTGAAGAGTGGATTGCCTATATTCGTGAAGAGAATAAAAAATTGTCTAAATGATTCGGGGGGCTCGGTTGAATTATCGTTTTATCATTGAACAGTTGAAGGGAGGCTTATAAATGAGAAGTTTTGTTGAGGCTGTACAAAATAGGCGCAGTATCTACGCATTGGGTAAAAATATTCCCGTGCTTGAAACTGAAATTATGGCTGTAATTGAGCGTATGGTTAAAGATGTTCCATCGGCTTTCAATATGCAATCTGCACGCGTTGCCGTAGCTATGAAAGAACATCACGAAAATGTTTGGGAAATTACCGAAAGTGCGCTGAAAAAAATTGTTCCTGCTGAACAATTTGAAGATACGAAGAAAAAACTTGACGGTTTTGCGGCGGGCTATGGTACTATCTTGTTCTTCGAGGACAGCGATACTATCTACGATATGCAAAAAAAATATCCGGCTTATGCGGATAATTTTTCAATTTGGGCGGCGCAAGCCAACGGTATGTTGCAGTTCGCAATTTGGACGGCACTTGAAGATTTAGGACTTGGCGTCAACATTCAGCATTACAATATGTTGATTGACGAAGATATTAGAAAAATTTTCAATTTGCCCGACAGTTG
>CAMJAZ010000287.1 GCA_946403735.1 uncultured Selenomonadales bacterium | reverse complement strand
ACAATCGCCGCACCTGCGCGAAGATCAGTTGCTTTAACTTGACAGCCAGTCAATCTTTCCTGACCTTCAACAACAGACGTTCGACCGTCAATTTTAATTTTCGCGCCCATACGTCTAAGTTCGTCGACGTGCATAAATCGATTTTCAAAGACCGTTTCAGTAACCATACTTGTACCGTTTGAAATTGTCTGCAACGCCATAAACTGCGCTTGCATATCGGTAGGGAAACCTGGATAAGGCAAAGTTTTTATATCGACAGAGCGCGGACGCGAATTGCAGACGACTCTAATGCCGTCAACGTCTTCATAAACTTCAACGCCTGCCTCCTTCAACTTCGCAATAACGGGCTTTAGGTGTTCACTTATCGCGTTGGCAATGTAAACGTCGCCTTGAGTCATTGCGGCGGCTATCATGTACGTACCAGCTTCAATTCTGTCGGGAATAATCGTGTAGTCATGCGCAACTAATTTTTTCACGCCTTCAACTTTGATAACGTTCGTTCCAGCGCCGCGAATTTTAGCGCCCATAATGTTCAAGTAATTGGCTAAGTCGACAATTTCAGGTTCCTGCGCGGGATTTTCTATAACAGTTTGACCTTCCGCCATTGACGCCGCCATTAAAATATTTTCCGTCGCGCCAACTGACGGGAAGTCAAGATAAATTCTAGCGCCTTTCAAGCCTTCAGGTGCAACTGCTGAAATATCGCCGTGACCGATTGAAATTTTTGCACCAAGCGCAGCAAATCCTTTTAAGTGCAAATCAATAGGACGTGTACCAATCGCACAGCCGCCAGGTAAAGAAATTTTAGCCTCACCGATTCTCGCTAAAAGTGGTCCCATTATCAAAAAGGATGCCCGCATTTTCCGTACTAAGTCGTAAGGCGCTACAATGTTTTGAATATTGGATGCGTCGACGTAAAATTTATTATGTTCGGCGTCGTGTCGAACGTGTACGCCAAGAGTTTTTAAAACTTCGCCGATTGTCTGCACGTCGTCAAGGTTAGGGACTTCATCAAGGCAAGTTTCCTTATCTTGTCCCAAAAGTGTCGCCGCAATTATCGGCAGTACGGCATTTTTCGCGCCGCTAATTTTTACAGTACCATTCAATCTATTTCCGCCATTTATTATAAGTCTTTCCAAATTAATTAAGCTCCCTTCGTTTTAGTTGCTAGCTACTAATTGCTAGTTATTAAGGGTTTCTTTAAAGTCTTCCAACGTTAACGCTAACTTGAATCACGTTGTCAATGATATAATCCGCGTCGAACTTTTGAGTTTGAGGAGCAGAATTTTTCCTGCCAGATTTCAAAACACGTTCCTGCGCTTTTTTAGCACTTTCAAGAGCTTGTTTCAATTCCTTTTCAGATTTTGGCGCAGGAGTTAAAGTAGGCTCAACAACAATTTGATTCGTTCTGCCAGCGTTAATGAAATTTTTAATACGCCGTTCGTACTCTTTAGCAGGTGGTTCAGTGGACGGGGTAATAACTCCTGCAGGTGCAGCTTGCGCAGTAGGGATAATTGCGCCGCCACGAATGTCCAACGTCAAAGTGCCTTCCCGTGTCGCAAGCGGTATCGTATACGGAATATTAATCGTTTCAGTAGGTTTTCTGTACGGTTGAAGTGTAACAGTGAAGTTGACAGTTTGTCCTGGCTTAACGTCTTTTTTATCGGGAACAGCTGAAACAAGGGACGCAGATTTTCTTTCTTGGTCAACTTCCATATTCACTTCAATGTTGAAAATGTCAGACTCATTTGTCACGTTGCCGCAAACAAGGTTAAGCGCTTGTAAAAGTTCAATAATAGCAATTTGTCCGACATCTGTGTCATTGTAAAACATATTTTTCCGAGAAATGAAACCGTCTTCAATGGCGTTAGTCTTTACGTCGAAGTTTACGGTAACAGTAGCTTCCGCAAGTGAATCCATTGACTTGCTAAGCGCACTATAAGCAACCGTCACGCCGAGTTTTGGCAGTAAATTTTCATTGTAAGCAATCGACGCGTTGTAAGTGTCAACTGTGTTAAGTGAATTATTTTTTACGCGAACAGTAATAGGTACGACGTTAGGGAATTTGCCGAGAATACCAGATACGCCAGCGTCACGATCTTGATTAATGCGTCCGATAATATCACCCGTGCTAGCAATTCGCATACCGCCGCTAGTTGTGCCGCTTAATGGACCGATAACCGTTGCGTCCGTCATAAAATAATTTACGTTGCCAGCATGCGCGAAAGAGTGACCGAACCCAAGAATTCTTTCGTTGTCAACGGCAGTAACTGTACCTGTAGCACCAAGCGTGAAATCTCCACATATGACAGCTACACCGAAAGGCGCACCTGGTACGAGTGACGCACTATGATTTACGATTGTTCGTGAACCTGCAGCAGGCGCCGCGTAAAAATCTTTGAACCCTAACGGCTCCAACTCTCTTTTAAGGAAGTCAAGCCCGTTGTTGTCGAATCCATTAAAAAAAATTGCAGTTTTTTCCTCACCTAAATCATCTAAGCCGTCGTCAGTTTCAGTGGGCGTTGTGACTTTGGCGGAATTATTTTCAGTTGAATTTGTATTTTCAGCAGAATTGTTTTCGGTGGAATTTTCTTCAGTGGAATTATTTTCAGCAGAATTATTTTCAGCAGGTTTTCTTTCGACGAAGACTGCGGGTTTATCGAAGGCGCGATTGTCAGGCATATCCCAAATTTTCAACATATTTTCTATTGGCGTTATAAAAAAAGTATAAGGGCTTGTCTCTTTGTAGCCAATAGCAAGTGCGCCGATAAGTTTACCGTCGACGTAAATGGGACTACCGCTCATTCCTTGCAAGACGCCGCCAGTACGTTCCATAAGTGCACCAGATGCTCGCGCCATAATAAGTGACGTTGTACCTTTGCCACTACCACCAGTCACGCCGACAATATCAACGTCGAATGGCTCAATTACGCCGCGATAATCTATGACTGTGTAGCCAACGCCGCTCATTCCGCTTCGTACTTCGTCCAGCGGCATTATCTGCGCCATTGCAAAAACATTTCGCGACAAAAGAATTATCGCTGGTACGACTAGAAAGAATAATTTCTGCAGTAAACTTCGCAAATTTGTCACTCCTTTTTTATGTGAAGTTTTTTTGGACACATTTAAACTTTTTTTATTTTGGCGGGAAATAAAATAATTTGCCAAAATAAATATAATTGAAGTGTATCACGCAAAATTTTTTCCGTCAACAAAAAAATCCCTTTTTAAGGGGTAGAAGGTAAATTGTAGGGAGTAGTTGGAGTTGAATAACTAAGTACTGAAAAAACTAAGGAACTTAGCGGCATTTCCCAGTAGCCCAAAAGCCGCAAT
>CAMJAZ010000286.1 GCA_946403735.1 uncultured Selenomonadales bacterium | reverse complement strand
ATGACTTACGACGATTCAAGCATGGCGACATTATCAAAAATTGACACCTATTTTGAGTATCTGTCTTTCTCAATAACACTGCCAATGTTTACTGCTTACCTATTGCACACTTGCGGCGAAGATTGGCGAAAAAGTTTGCTTTTTAAAGTTGTAATTATTTTGTGGAGCATATTTTTTATTTTGCTTGGCGTTTCGCAGTTTACGACATTTTTATACTACATCACGCCAGACAACCAATATATTCGCAGCGATTTTTATTTACTGATGATTTTACCAATGTTCGCGATAATGTTTTTAAATCTTGCAGGCGTAATAAAAAGGCGCGAAAAATTGCAAAAAAAATATTTTGTCGCCTTCTTACTTCATCTGATACCGATATTGATTGCTTTGTTTATTTTAAATTTAGTTGTTCTAAATGTTGTAACTACAATAGCTTTAAGTTTGGGCATTTCAACGCTTTCATTGTTTGCAATCCTTCTGTACGATCAAATTGAATCTTATGTTCGACAACAGCGCGAAATTGCAAATCAGCGTGCAAATATTATGGTTTTGCAAATGCGTCCACACTTCATTTACAACGCAATGATGAGCATTTATTATCTTTGTGCTAAGGATTCAAAAAAAGCTCAACAAGTCACGCTGGATTTTACAACCTATCTTCGCAAAAATTTTACTGCCATTGCCAGTGGAAATACTGTGCCTTTCGCCGATGAATTGGAACACACACGCGCTTACCTTGCAGTTGAGCAGGTTCAGTTTGAGGACAGCCTTTTTGTTAAATATGATACTTCGTACAAAGAATTTCGATTGCCGCCGCTTACACTTCAGCCGATTGTAGAAAATGCCGTCAAGCACGGAATGGATCCAGAATATGCGCCGCTCCACATTTCAATTAAAACACGTGAAACAAATTTTGGCAGTGAAATTATTGTTGAGGACAATGGACCTGGATTTTCACCTGCTGATGACTATGAACCGCATATCGCATTGGCGAACATACAGCAACGACTTGAAATGATGTGCGGCGGAAAATTGAATATTTATCCACGTGACGGCGGCGGAACAGTTGTAAAAATTTTTATACCAGAACGCTAATAATATACGGGAAACTTTTTATTCGATGGCGTATTTAACAAACTTCACAAGTCGATTAAAGTCAGCGATTTTTTTCAATCTTTTTCAATCAGTTATAACGTGTTGGGCTTGAAAGCTTTTTTATTCGACGGTATTTGTTTTACCGAAAACGCGCAGTAAAAGCTCCTACTACCACAACAACGCTAGAGCTGAAGGGTAAAGAAAATGCGGTAATAGTGGCACTCTACACATTTAGATTGTTAAAACTTAAAAAATGAGCTTGACGCCGTAAAATGTTTTTCTCTTTTTAATGAGTTCAAAAGACGCAATAAAGCCTTTCTCATGCAAATGATTAAGAAATTGTAGAATATATTCACAGTAATGATAATAGTATCTTCGCTACCATAACCTAACCTTTTATTAGCGTCGGAAACATTGTAAGTAATTATAAATTGCAAACGTAAAGAACTTAATAGTCGAAGAAAGAAAGGCGGAATTGTCGAAACTGTCAATATTGGTATTCGGAAAGAATTTCAACGTACTTTTTGGGACGTTTATTTTCGACAATATAGCGGAAATTGTCCGCAATTAAGTTTTGGTAATTGTATTCCGACTGATTAGTAGAGACTTTAGCAAGCTTGCAATTAGGAACGATGAAAAATTTAATGGGGAAAATCATAGAATTAACCATAAAAAACATTCATTAATCTTTGTTATCCTGCGCGGAATTGTTAAGAGATTAAAAATCAGATTCGTTAGCAACTTGAAAAAAATCGTGAGCGGAATAGTAATTGAAGAAGCATTCGTAGTTATTGCCTTACCGATTTTTTAAGCATTTCAACTGAATAAGACGCGGTTGTTGTTTTTTTGCATCCTCAAAATTTTTTGCGTGTATCGGAAACAAGGTCGCCAATTCTAATGGAATTTACAACGTCAAGCTGCAATCCCCAGACGACGACGGCGGAATATTCGATATTGCCGCTATCCTTGAAGGATTCAAAGGAGACTTGCTGATAGTAATTCAAACGGTTAAAGGAAGAAATGACAATGAAGGTGGTATTAGTTTCACGTTGAAAAGTTTTAAGCTTGCGGACAATATCATCAATTTTCATTTTGTCGGTAATTAAGCGCCTATCGTTGGAGGGCGGAATAATTTGTAAATAGTCGACGCATACAATAGGGGCTCTGTCTCTATTGACACAAAGTGGCTTAAGGAAACGCAGTAAATCATCAATGTTTTCATCTTGTAATTCAATAAGTTTTACACCGTGCCTTTTAGACACATCCTTTAAAATCTCCTTCAAGGTATTAGAAGTAGCACCGCGTCTAATATTGTCAAAGCCGGTGCGACGTTCGGCGTATTGCTTGTGAGAATCAATTTCGGAACTGAAAAGAGAATTAAAGTAAGAGCATTGGTCGATTAACTGGGTAGGCTGGGAAATGGATTGAAAATTACGGAAAAAGTTTTCAGATTCAGAAATGAGCGCTTGAAAATCAGAAGTTACGGTAGAGGCATCTTTAAATAATTTTTCGGTAAAAAAGGCAAGTTGACGACGTAAGGAAAATTTTTTTATTTGCTGGGCGTAAGGTACGGCGTAAGCGGTAGTGAAAGCGTTATCGCCAATGTCAAGAAGATTCTGCAAGCCAACTTTGTCCAAATCAGAATAGCCGCGACGGTAGGAATTGCCGCGCCCTCCTTCAAAAGAAGCATACCCAAGAGTTCAATTTCCAAATCGACGTTATAAGGCAAAGAGTGGAATTTATTGTTGGAAGATTGAGAAGAAAAAGGTACTTGCGTTTTGGAGTTGATTTTGTTATTATCAACGACAGTTTTTTGGTGGATAAAATTTTGGGCGTCGGAAGACGTATTTTTTGTCCAAAATACCGCTAGTGATGTCATTGAGTTCAGCGTTGGAAACGTGACCTATAGAGTTACTGATATATTGTCCAAGTTTGGAGTTAAAATATGGAGAAAATCCATTATTTGAAGACATTCGTTTTCATTCCTTCCATCAAGTAAAAGTTTAAGAAAAAGTTTTTTGTCATTGGTCGAAGGTGGGGAACGTGAATCAGAATCAGCTAACAAAGATTGTTCAAGTTCGGCAAGTTCTAAGGGGTCGTAGAAAAAGCCATTCTGAAAATTATCGAAAAGCGGCGTTATGGGGATATAAGCCTCAAATATTAAATCAGCGGTTAGCCTTCCGTTTTATCAAAAACGTGTAAAAAATCAACGGCTCGTATCTTGCAAGCAGTGAAGTTT
>CAMJAZ010000285.1 GCA_946403735.1 uncultured Selenomonadales bacterium | reverse complement strand
AAATCGGCGAAAATCTGTAAAGCGGATTGATTTCAATATTTTTTTCGTCAACGTGCCGCTGATTGATATTTTTGAAAGAATGTTCGTAATACGGACTAAAACTTTCTGCGGGCTGAAAAAATAATTTTTGCGATTCAAAATCGTCCTGCGCGGCTTGCAAAACAATATCCCAAATAAAATTCATTTTACACCAACTTCCCGACGCATTGATATTCAGGGAAAAAATGTTGAATTTCAGTCATTAAAAAGCTCAAAATATCGCGATTTAAATAAAAATCTTCGTCTTTTGGTCTGAAAGAAAATTCCAAAGTTTGCGCACGATCGCCAGTTCGGTACTCATAATCGATAAAATTTTCCATAGAATACGTTTCCACTTTGCGCGGTTTACCTTTAATTTTAGCGTCGACAAAAGTTAAAAATTCGCGGCACTGAAAAGAATTAAAAAATCTCACAAGTTCGGTCCGCGTTTTAATTCTTTGCCCAAAATATTCAATCATATTTCTAGAAAAACTTTCATCTTGCGCGTTGCTAAGCAAAATATTTTCGTAATTTTTTTGGTCGGGCGCGGGGAAAAATTCGTAAAAATCCCAATCGCCAGGCAAATCGCTGTCGCAAATTATATAAACGTCACCGTCCCTGTGTGAAATATTTCTTATGACGAAATCGGAGCGTTTCAACAAATATTCGTGACCTTCATGAAATTGTTTTTTGTACAAATAATGTTCAAAATATTTTCTGTCAACGGCGGGTTGCGGATAAGAATTTGCTTTAATCGTCGTTTCCCAAACATTCCAAATCGGAAGCGGTTTATACAAAATTTTTTCGCTAAATTCGTCAAATTCCGTCGTAACTTTTCGAACTTCCAATTGGTCGTCCCAATGCTCAATCGAGACAACATAAACGTCGAAAAGTTTGTAAAGATACGCGGAATTTATACTGCGATAAGGTAAAAAATTTAATTTTGCGATGTCGTAAAGTTCCTCAACTTTTTTCAAATATTTTTCGTTGGGCTTGACGATAAATTCCGCAGGAGTTTCGCCAAATTCATTTTCGATAACGCCTTTAAATCTGCGCGGCGCCGCCATCAATTTTTTCAAATCAAGATAATCAGCTTTAATCATGCAAGTGTAAAGAAAAAATTCTTGATTATTGGAAACGGCGTGAATCATTTCGGCGGCGTCAACTTTTTTTTCGCGTAAATCTTCGGGAAAAATCGGAAACATATTTAAATCAGTCATATCATATTTTTCAGAATCAATGACGCAAAAAAATAAATCTGGCATACGCAGAGCTTTTGGCGCTTCGTCGAAAATTCTTTGTTCGAGCGCGTCGTACTCCTCTTTAATGTGATTGTAAAGTTGAATGGTCGAGCCGCTTACAATCGCTTTAAAAAGGTCGCGTTCCTCCAAATTTGCAAGTTCAGGGATTCTTTTCAAAATATAATCTTCAATATCAAAATCGCTTTCAAAAATTCCCATTTACATCACCTCAAGATTTTTTTTCAGATTTTTTATCATCAGTTGAAGTTTTTGCATTTTTAGAATCTTTTTCGTGTTGCTTGTCAATTTTTTCTTGATCTTTTTTGTTTTGCTTGTCAATTTTTTCTTGATTTTTTTCACGTTGTTTATCAATTTTAGGTTGAACGATAGACTTGCAATAATCAGCGTAAAATTTACTTTTTTCCAAATCTTGGTCGACGCCGTTACCTTTAGCGTAAGCGTCGCTTAAAAGATTTAAAGCAATAGGTTCATCGCCAGCTTTTTTCAGAAATTCGATAGCTTTTTTAAAATCTTGTCGATAACCGCGCCCAGTGTAATAAGCCGAGCCTAAAATTGCGAAAGAAAGTGAATCAAATTCGGACGCGCCGAGTTCTGCCCAACGTAAAGCGTCATTAAAATTTTGTTCGACGTACAAACCAATTTGCGAACGCGATGCCGCTAAACCGTAAAGACGCGGCAATTTAATTTTTTTTCCGAAATACTCGAGCGGAATAAAATTTTTAACTAAATCAGAATTTTTTTCTGAAACTTTATCTTGCCATTGTTTAGCAATTTTTTTATCGCGATCGACGCGCTGTCCAGTCGAATAAGCGTAAGATAAAATCATTTGCGCTTGAATGTCGCCATTATTCGCCCAATCTTCAACTTTTAAAATATTTGTACGTCGCGCGATTTTAGCCAATTCTTTTTCGCGTTTTTGTTGAAGTTCAAATTCTTTGTTAGCTTGTTTTTCAGCGGCTTTTTCTTCCTTAGTTTTGGCATTTACCGATAAAAAATTTGTTGCCAACAAAAAAGTCAGCAACAAAGCAAAAATTTTTTTAATCATCATTTTAACCCGTCAAAAAAGTTTTTAATCCAATTATCGCTCTCAAAGTTAAAAAATTTTTCTTTACCGACGAAAAGCGATTCATCAGCGCGGTAGACAGGAATAATAACAAATCCCCAATCCAACGGCTCTGCGTGGATAAAAAATTTAACTTCGCCGTTGACGATTGTATCAGTTTCATCTTGCGGAATATTTTCACCGAAAAGTTTTTCAATATCTTCCTGCCGCATTTCCTGAAATTCATCGAGCATACACTCAAAAATAATTTCTTGGCGCAAATTTTTATCATTGTCTTTAAGATAAACAGTCAGCGTCAAATCTTCGATATTTCGCGAAAGGACGCCGCGATCTTTATCATGAGTATCATCAATCAAAGAAATTTCTTTTCCGTTGTGAGTAAAACCAGTTAAAATGTACGGCAAATGCGGACGACGATTTTTAATTTTAATATCAGCGTAACCGAATTTTTTATCGCGCAGATATTTTAACGCGCCGTCGATACAAGACATTTTCAATTCATTTTTATCGACAGGTGAATCAATTTTTTGCTTAGATTTAATCAATTTGCCTGGCACAAATTCTTTCAACGCAGTGCGGAAAAGTTCAATCTTGCAAGATTGTCCGCTTAATTTAATTAAGCTATAATCTTCAATTTCTCCGCTTTCATAAATTGGATCTAAAAGTTGGCGAATGATGTTGTAAATGTCGGGATTGAGGAGCGGTTCAATTTCAAAGACGCTGAAAGAAATATCAGGCAAATATTTAATCAAAGTCAGACCGTTAGAATTTTTTAACGTCAACTTCCACTTATCAAGCGGAAGTTTAATAGTGTCTTCGTCGAAACTTTCATATTGACGGTTAATTTCCCAATTTCGATCGGGTTTATCGCTGTTGCCTTCGACAGTCAAAAGTACGCGCAAAATCCCGTAATTCTTGAAAAATTCCTGTTTAATATCTTCGGCAAGTGCAAACAAAAAATAATAATTGTTGCGAACGCGGAAATAATCATTGCG
>CAMJAZ010000284.1 GCA_946403735.1 uncultured Selenomonadales bacterium | reverse complement strand
CGGCCCGGTAGTTTAGTTGGTTAGAATGCCGCCCTGTCACGGCGGAGATCGTCGGTTCAAGTCCGATCCGGGTCGCCATTTTTTTATATATGCCTCGGTAGCTCAGTTGGTAGAGCAGGGGACTGAAAATCCCCGTGTCAGTGGTTCGATTCCGCTCTGAGGCACCATTTTTAATAAATGACGCAATACGGAGAGGTGTCCGAGTGGTTTAAGGAGCTGGTCTTGAAAACCAGTGATGTCGAAAGGCACCGTGGGTTCGAATCCCACCTTCTCCGCCATTTTTTTTTTTGCAAATTTTTCTATCGCCGCGCAGGTTAAACGCGGTTTTTTTGTACAAATAATTTCCAGCTACAAAAGAATTGAATTAACCTACAATTTATAAAACAAAAATTGTTTACAGAATTTTTTTTGTATGATATAATGCGCGGAATTATTGAAGTAAGGGGACGCTTAAGTTGTCCAAAAAATTCTTTGTGGAAGTGGGCGCTTGTCCACTTTTTAATATTGCGCGAAAAAATTGGAGGTTATGTGTTTGCCCAGTAAGATAGAATTGCGCGTTGAAGAATTGATGAATGAAATGTTGACTGGCACAGATTTTGAACTTGTCGACGTTGAGTTTGTCAAAGAAAAAGATTGGTACTTACGAATTTTTGTTGACAAAGTCGGCGGCATTGATTTAGATGACTGCCAAATTTTGAGTGAAAAACTTGGAAACTTGCTTGATAAAGAATCAATGTTTGAAGGTCCGTATTTTTTGGAAGTGTCGTCTCCAGGATTGGATCGCGTGCTGAAAAAAGAGCGTGACTTTGTGCGCGAAGTTGGAAAATCTGTCGACGTGACTTTATACGCGCCGATTGACGGTACTAAAAATTTTACTGGCATTCTTGAACGCCGCGATAAAAATTTTTTGTACCTTAAAGACTTTGCACCTATACCGTGTGACAAAATTGCTCAAGTTAGGTTGCACGTAGATTTTTAGCTTTCAAAACTTTTTCGTTGTCAAAAATTGGAGGAACAAAATTTTGGCTGTAAGAAAAAAACGTGGCGCATCTAATGAAATTTTTCTTTTAGACGCGCTGAAAGATTTGTGTACTGAAAGGGACATTCCCCCTGAACTTCTGTTTACTGCGATTGAAGAAGCGCTAGTTTTCGCCTGCAAAAAAACTTCTGGCGCAGATAAAAATATTTCCGTAGAAATTGACCGCGATAATGGGACTTTCCACGTTAGGGAATCGCGCGACGTTGTAAAAAATGTTACGAATTCGAATCGCGAAATTAATTTACTTGACGCCCGCAGAATTAATCCTGAAGCTCAAATTGGCGACGTCGTCACAAAGGAAGTTCCTGCTGGTGACTTTGGACGAATTGCCGCGCAAGCCGCTAAGCAAGTCGTCATGCAAAAAATTCGTGAGGCGGAACGAATCGTAGTTTATGACGAGTTCACCGACCACGCCAACGATTTAGTTAATGGCAGTGTCATTCGCATTGAAGACGGCAACGCTGTTGTTGATATTGGCAAGACGGAAGCGATTTTAACGGCTGATGAACAAATGCCGCAAGATAATTTTCAAATTGGCGACAGAATTAAAGCTTATGTGGCTGAAGTTCGCAAAATTGGTAAAGGTCCGCAAGTTTATCTTTCGCGTACTCATCCAAATTTTTTACGTCGTCTTTTTGAAATGGCAGTACCCGAAGTTCAAGAAGGCATTATCGCGATAAAAGCTATTGCCCGTGAGGCTGGAGCGCGTGCAAAAATTGCCGTCACGTCGAAAGATGAAAATATTGACGCTATCGGTTCATGCGTTGGACAGCACGGTATACGCATTCAGAATTTAGTTGATGAACTTGGCGATGAAAAAATTGATATTGTACTTTGGGACACTGACCCAGCAATTTTTATCGCTAATGCGCTTAGTCCGTCAAAAGTTATGCGCGTTGCAGTAAATGAACTTGATAAAGTTTCGCGCGTCGTCGTACCGAATAATCAGCTTAGTTTGGCTATTGGTAAGGAAGGACAAAACGCACGACTTGCCGCTAGATTGACGGGCTGGAAGATTGATATTAAAAGTAAATCGCAGGCTAAAGATGACATTTTAGATTCAGACTTCCGCGTAGCTAAAATTAAAGGCTCGAGATTTTTTTCATCGACGCTTAAACCTAAACAGCCTAAGCCTCCTAAACAACCTAAAAATTTTGACGCTGAACAAGTTGAACAATCTGCAGAATAAAAAATAGTCAGTAGTTAGTAGTGAGTAGTAAAAAATTACTAACTACCGACTACTAACTAAAAAGAGGTGATGACGTGTCTAAACCTATTCAAATGCGCCGTTGTGCCGCGTGTCGTGAAATTAAACATAAATCCGAATTTTTGCGAATCGCCAAGCTTGCCGACGGTAAAATTTTTGTTGACGTGAATGGTAAAGCTCAAGGACGTGGCGCGTACGTCTGCCGTTGTGAAAAATGCGCGGTTGAACTTAAAAAACGTCGTCGCCTTGATAAAAATTTTAAAGCTACAGTTCCTGCTGAAATTTATGATGAGATAATCAATTTTTTAGTTGCAAAAAATTTTTCGGGCAACTAGCAAATATAATTAATCTTCTGCAAAGGAGTAATATATATGTAACAAACTAACACGGGGGTGGACTTATGGCGAAAGCACCGAAAACGCCGAAATACAGAATTTTTGAACTCGCAAAGGAGTTGAATCAAGAAAGCCAGTCGATTATTGATTTTCTTAAAAAGCACAAAGTAAAAGTCGCTAATCGTTTTAGCGCAGTTGGCGAAGAAATTTACAATCTCTTGAAAGAAAATTTTTCACGTCGACCAAAACCAGCCACTGAAACTTCGTCTGACGTTAAGGCGGAAACTAAAACTGAATCAGCTACTAAAACTTCAACAACTTCAACTTCTACGGTTAAGACCGACGCTAAACCAAATAAAAATAATAAGTTCGATAGCAAACACGTTAAGCCGAAGTATGAATCAAAAGCTAAAGTCAATGCTAGAACTGCTGACGCTAAAACTGCTATAAGCAACGTTAAGCCAGTCGAAACTGCGCCTGTTAAAAAAGTTGAAGAGCCTGTAAAAGTTGACGCTAAAGTTGACGCGAAGATTGACACTAAACCTGCTAAATCTTCACAGGATAAATCTGCGGTAAAAGCTGACGTTAAAGTTGATAAACCTGCACCGAAGGTTGACGCGAAAGTTGATTCTAAGATTGACGCTAAAGTTGAAGTAAAATCTTCACGTCAAGATGTTAAACCTACGCCGAAAGTTGAACCAATTCGTAGACAAGACAGTCAATCGATAAAGCCGCGCGTTGAACGTGCTGACCGTGTTGAACGT
>CAMJAZ010000283.1 GCA_946403735.1 uncultured Selenomonadales bacterium | reverse complement strand
TATTTAATTGCGTGTCAAGAAATTGCCGAACTTCAGACGCAAATTGATGACGATGTAGACCTTGTCGCGGATAAATTGGACGACGTTGCGAACGTGCTTGAATATCTTGAAGATTTTAACGGCGCTATTTCGAAACGTGAAAAAATTGTTGCGTTGCTCAAGGAAAATTATTCTGACGATTCCGAAGAAGTTATCGACGCGGAGGAAAAACTTGAAAATTTGCGCGGCAAACTTAACGCTGAAAATGTTGACGAAGAAATTTCAGACGCTGAAAACGAAGATGACGACGAAGAAATTTTTATTGACGAATCGGAAATTGAAAATTTGCAGGAAATTTTAAATATGCGCCGTGAAGTTTTCGGCAATGAATATTCCCGCACGATTGAACTGCGTGAAAAATTGGCGAATGACCTTGAAAAAATTTCCCGCGCAGATGAGGCGGCTAAACTTCGTGAAGAAAATTTGACGGCTTACGAAACAATTATGAATCGCCGCGTTGAACGTTTCGGCGAATCGCACCGCATCACTTTAGACGCAATGCGCGATTACGCCGCGTATTTGGAAAAACTTCAACGTTACGATGACGCAGAAAAAATTTATCGCCGCCGTTGCACCGCCTATAAAAATAAATTTGCTGATGACAAAACTAACTATCGAATCATTAACGCGCTGACTGACCTTGCCGCGTTGCTTACGAAGGCTGAAAAATTTGACGCGGCTATTTCTGTACAAAATGAAATTGTCGAACTTTTAACGCAGCGGTATGAAGGCTATGAAAATCACAGCGCTATTGCTAAGGCGAAAAATAAAGTTGACAGCTTGCTTGAGATGAAGGAAAATTATTTAGCGTCATTAAGTGAACCGCAAAATTTAGACGCTGAAAAAGTTGAAGTCGATAAAAGCTCTTCTGTAAGTTTACGGCGCGGACAGAAATTTGACTTGACGAAAAATAATCCTCAACTTTCAAATTTAATCGTACAATTTGGCTGGGACGCGGCGAATAATTTTGAGCTTGATCATTCAGCGTTTCTGCTCGGCGTGAACGGTAAAATTAAAGTCGACGAAGATTTTATTTTTTATAACAATCCGCGTCACGAAACAGGCGGCGTTGAGTACGTGGAAAAGCCCGCGCAGATTAATGTTGACTTGTCGAAAATTCCTGACGAAGTAACGAAGATTGATTTTACATTGACGATTTACGACGCCGATATTAAATCGCAAAATTTTTCGCAGGTGAAAGGCGCGTACATTTCAATCGTTGACGTGCAGAATAACGCGGAACTTTTACGTTTCGACTTGAACGAAAACTTTTCTGTGGAAACGGCGATTATTGCGGGTGAAATTTATCGGCACAAAGGCGCTTGGAAATTCAACGCAGTAGGTGCTGGATTTAGCGGCGGCTTGGAAAGTCTCTGTAAAAATTTTGGTGTTAGCTTGTAGCTTGAAGGAAAATTAAATGAACCGAATTAGCGACATATCGCAAAGAAAAAAAATTCGCGACGTTGAAAAGTGGACAATGTGGGCGATTTGGGCAGAAGGATTTCTTCTAGCACTGTTCCCAACTTTAGCGACGTTTGCACTAATGGTAGGCGTCGTACTTTGGATTGCCCGCTTGTACGTCGACAAAAATTTTAAACTGCGACCGTTGCCATACGATTTGCCAATGGCATTATTCGTGACGGTAGGCGCGGCGTCAGTGGCATTTTCGCCCGTGAGAAGTTTTGACCTTGCGTACAATTTTATAATTTTAATGGGTACGTACATTTTGACTTACGTTTTAATCGGGCAAAATATTCGTACGGCGGAGCAAATAAAATTTTTCATAAAGGCGATTGGCGCATCAGCAGTCATTGTCGTACTTTGCGGCTACTTTCAATATATTTTCGGCGTTGATATTGCAGATATGAAATGGATTGACGGAGAAGCGTTTCCAGAACTTAGAAAGCGCGTTTTCTCGACGCTTGAAAATCCCAATGTGCTGGCAGGTTACCTTGATGTAATGATTTGCATTGCGCTAGGAATTTTGGCGAAATTCGGCGATAAGAAACAAAAAATTTTATTAGTAGTGGCGATTGTGCTAATGGCGGCGTGTCTAGCAATGACGTATTCGCGCGGCGCATTTTTAACAATGGCGGCGGTCTTCATAATCTACGGCGTGATACACGATTGGCGAATTTTAATTTTATTCATCGTGCTAGTAGCGTTACTATTTTTCGGCGACACAACTTTTTCAGCTCGAATCGTTTCAATTTTCACGGAAACGCTTGACTCGTCTGAAGGATTGCGAATTGGAATTTGGGTCAGCACAATTCCAATGATAGCCGACCACCCATTTGCTGGCGTAGGTTGGGGCGCGTTCAAATACATTTATCCGCAGTACAATTATTATTTGGCGGACACGTCAATAACGATTTACCACGCGCATAATTTGTACTTGAACACGGCGGCGGAAGTTGGCATTGTCGGAGCGTTGGCGTATTTTTGGTATTTTTTCGGCACAATGTTTATGGCGCTTGACCTTGCGTCGAATCGTCGATACCAATTCATAACTTCAATGGCGGAATTTATCAGCTTGAAAATTTGGGAAAAACTTTTATCAATCTTCGGCGGCAAGTTTGAAATGTTAAAGGATAAATTTAAATCTAAACGCGAAAAAAAAGTTGACAATGAAAAGCGCGATCCCAATTTGGTACACCACGACGAATTGAAACGCAGTTCACGTAAGAAAAAATCTAGTGATAAAGACGATGACAAGTTCGACATACAAAAATTTGCTGAAATTACTTCCGCGCCTACTGCTAAAGAAATTGCGGAGATGAAAAATAACAATCTTGTTGAAGGTGTACGCTTAGGGATTGGGCTGGCGTTTATGTCAATGGCGATAAACGGTTTTGCTGATGATTTACTTTTTAACATACAAAGTTCAATGCTTATGTGGCAACTCGGCGCCTTAGCAGCGGCGGCGAATTTAATTAAGAATTAAGAATTTAAAATTATGATTGGGGAATTTTAAATGCGAATAGGAAAAATTTCTCGTGAAACGCGGGAAACTAAAGTTGACGTTGAAATAAATCTTGACGGCGGCGAAAATCAAATTTCAACTGGCATAGGTTTTTTTGACCATATGTTAAACCTTTTCGCGGCGCACGGACATTTTGGCTTGAAGGTAAACTGCGCGGGCGATTTGGAAGTTGATGGACACCATAGCGTTGAAGATATTGGAATTTGTCTTGGCACGGCAATAAAAAATGCGCTCGGCGATAAGCGCGGCATAAATCGTTACGGTACATTTTTCCTTCCAATGGATGAAGCGCTTGCCTTCGTGTCACTTGATATTAGCGGCAGA
>CAMJAZ010000282.1 GCA_946403735.1 uncultured Selenomonadales bacterium | reverse complement strand
ATTGGTTGATGTACTATTTGGCTGAAAAGCATGTAAATTTTTCGTTGCCTTCATTGCGCATTGATAGTTTTTCGATTGAACTTGCTGAAAGACTTCAAGCGGTGCGAAAAAGCGGCTTAACTTTTGCGCCAGAGGCTGGAACGCAACGCCTTCGTGACGTAATTAACAAAAATGTTACTGAACAAAATTTACTTAACGCCTGCGCGGCGGCATTTGAAAAAGGCTGGAAGACCGTTAAACTTTATTTTATGATGGGACTTCCTACCGAAACGGACGAAGATATTGCGGGCATTGCAGACCTTGCCCAAAAAGTTGTAGACTTATACCGCCAAATTACTAAACGCCGTGACGTGAAAGTTACGTTAAGCGTGGCTTGTTTCGTGCCAAAACCTTTTACGCCGTTTCAATGGTACGGGCAAATTTCCCTTGCTGAATTTGAGCGGCGACAAAAATTTTTGAAAAGCTTGATTCGTGACAAGGCGATTAGCTATAACTATCACGACGCAAAAGTTTCTGTGCTTGAGGGAATTATTGCGCGTGGTGATAGGCGGCTTGCAAAAGTTATCGAGACTGCGTGGCGAAATGGTGCAAAGTACGACGGCTGGTCAGATTTATTTAACTTCGACGCGTGGCAAAAAGCGTTTGACGATTGCAACGTTGACGCGAAATATTTTAATGAACGTGACAGAAATATTTATGAGCCGTTAGCGTGGGATCATACGTCGCCAGGTGTCAGAAAAAATTTTTTAATTGACGAGTGGGAAAAATCGCAAGTTGGAAAAATTACTCAAGATTGTCGATGGATAAATTGCGAAGGTTGCGGCGTCTGCAGAGACTTGGACGTTAATGTTATTGACTATTCAAGAGAGAAGAGGGAAATTATATTAAGTGCTAGCGGACACTCTTCAACTCCCAAACAAGATACAACTTATCGCGTCCAAATTAGGAAGGGCTCTGAATTAGCTTTCCTTTCACATTTGGAATACGTCGACGTTTTCAGAAAAGCGCTGTTACGTTCAGAACTTCCTGCGGCGTATTCGGAAGGTTTTAACCCGCATTTAAAAATTTCCTTTGCAACAGCGCTGGGCGTAGGTGTGACTAGTGACGCTGAATACGTTGACTTTGTATTGGCGGCGAATGTTGACGCGGAAAAAGTTATGGCGAAGTTAAATGAACAGTTGCCGACGGGCGCTGAAATTGTCCGCATAAAAAAAATTTCCGCCAAAGCTCAAGCCTTGACGGCGTTGGTAGATTTTGCACGATATGAAATTTTTATGCCGTTCGACGAAGATTTTAGCGTCGCTGAATTGGCGGCTAAAAAATTTAATTCCGCGAAGAGAATTTTTTATAATCGAGTGACACCGAAAAAGTCACGTGAAATTGAAGTTAAAAGCTTAATGGCTGAATCCATAAAAGTCGCGCAGATTGACGACGGCTTGAAAATAAATTTCGGCGTGAAGATTCAGCAAGACGGTACAGTCAAGCCGATTGAAGTTTTAAAAGTTTTGCGTGACGAATGCGGCTTAAATGTTGAAGTGCTTGCGGCTAAAATCAATCGTACGGCGCTTTTAAGTCGAGGGAAAAATTTGCTTGATGTGGTAGTTCCCTTCAAATTGTGAAAATGCTAGCGGCACTAAAAATATTACAACTAAGTACGTTAAAAACCAGCGCAAAAATTTTTCTAGCGCCCCTAAATCTAAATGCTTGAGTTCGGGAATTAATAAAAAATTTGTCGCCGCAATGAATACGACGCCGATTATTAAGCGGCAAATTTTTAATGAAAAGTTTACATTCGTTTTGAAATTCACAAATCGCCGTTCCAATTCAAGCCCAATTAAAATTCCCGTGAAAGTTCCAACGCTACCTATCGCGTCATGGATTGCATTTCGCGGCTGAACTATGACTTTGCCATTAAGATAATCTACTGGATAAGACTTTAACATAAAATACGCCGTCACGATTACCGCAAAAATTATTCCTGCGATTGTGATTAAATTTTCCTTCTGCGCGTCGCCGTCAATTTTCGCCATAAGTTTATCGACGCAAATTATCATAAAAGAAGTTACAAGCATTGCGGTCAAAACATCTTGCGGCGTGTGGACACCTAAAAAATTTCGTGAAAACGCCGTCAATAAAATTGTCACGACGCATAAAAAAGCTATAAGCGGAAATTTTTTCCAGCACCGATAAGCAACACCGCCGTAAACTGCCGTTGCAATGTTCGTGTGACCGCTTGGGAATGAATAACTACTAGCCTCATTCATTACAGAAGGCACTGGGTGTACGCTCAAATCTAAAATCCACGGACGATAAACGCAGAAAGTATTTTTCAAAATTTGATTGCAAATTCGGCTAAACGCCATAACTAATAATAAAAACTTCCCTGTCTTTTTGTCGACGCACCAAAAAATTATCGCCGACAAAATTAACGTTGCCGCAACGCTGCCGTCAGTAAAAAGCGTAACAAATTTTTCAACGCCTTCTCCGACTTCGCCGCGCAGATTTTGTAGCCAAACTAAATACTCAATGTCCAAATTAAAATCACCTCTTAAAATAAAATTTAAAGCCTTCACGACTTAATTAAAAGTTTTCTTGTAAAATGTTATAACGTATGATAAAATCTGCGGAAATTTTAATAGGGGATGAACTTATGGCAAAAGTTTCAGTAATTGTCCCGCTGTACAATTCCGAAAGATTTTTAGACGTTACTTTAACGTCAATCCTTCGACAAACTTTAAAAGATTTTGAACTTATCCTAGTTGACGATTGCTCGACAGATAAAACTTTGGAAGTGGCAAAAAGTTTTCGTGACGATAGAATAAAAATTTTGCAGACTGAAAAAAATCTTGGCTATCCTAGTGCTACGCGAAATGTTGGAATTGACGCGGCTACAGGCGAATATATTTTTTTCATGGATCACGATGATATAATTTTACCACAAGCATTTGAAAGTTTAGTGAAAGTTGCCGATACAAGTAACGCGGACGCCGTCACGACAACTAGCTGGTACATTTGCCCAGACTTTGTAGACATTATCCAAGCTGCCAGCACGAAATTAAGCAAAGTTCAGTTGAAATTCCCTGCGCCTGTTTCTGAAAATGTCAAGGTACGTCTTTGGAATGAAATGGTTTTAGACGGCGTACACGTTGCCCCGTGGTGTTATCTGTACCGCAGAAAATTTATTGTCGACAACAAAATTAAATTTCCCGCCGAAGTTACGGAAGACGTTTTCTTCACAGTCGACATATTTTATTTAACGAGCAATATTGTTAAAGTAGATTTTCCATATTACATTTGGCGGAAGTTCGACAGTTCAGCGTCGCACGATGTCAGCCGCGCTTACAAAAATATTCAGTCA
>CAMJAZ010000281.1 GCA_946403735.1 uncultured Selenomonadales bacterium | reverse complement strand
AACTGAAATTGCTGGTGCGTTAATTTTTTTGTCTGATTTTTTCGCCATAAAATTTTCCTTTCGATTGTAGCCTTTAGAATTTTTAAATAAATAATTTTTTTGAACTTACTTTTTTTGGGCGCAAAAGAATCGTCCTTGCGCGCCCCACCTTTTCCAACGTTGATTTACTAATTACTAAATTTTAAATTTCGATGTAACGTTTTGCATATTCTGCGCCATGCCAGCAAGTGAACGGCTAGCTTCAGAAATTTCATGCATTGTAGCAGATTGTTCCTCACTGGAGGCAGAAACCATTTCAGATTCTTTAGCAACTTGGCGGCTCTTATTGCTGATATTTTCAACAGCTTTAGTTATGACGTTCGTACTTTCGACGAGTTCAGCAACAATTTTTTCCATTTGCGCCGACCCGTTAGAAACGTCCGTGACCATTTGAATAATTTCACCAAAAGTTTTACCAGCGCCGTCAACTGCATCTGCGCCGTCTTTAACATTTTTAACGCCAGCTTGCATTGCTTGTACTGCGTCTTGCGATTTATTTTGAATTGAACCGATTAACTCTGAAATTTCCCGCGCAGAAGTTTGCGATTGTTCAGCAAGTTTTCTAACTTCATCAGCTACAACTGCAAAACCTTTGCCGTGTTCACCAGCACGCGCCGCCTCAATCGCCGCATTCAATGCAAGCAAGTTTGTCTGTTCAGCAATTTCTGAAATGGCGTCGACAATCTTTCCAATTTTATCGGATTCTTGACCAAGTTGCGCAATTACGTCTGCAGATTCGCTGACTGACGTTTCAATCTTCTGCATTTGTTCAACGGCATTTTCAACGCTATGACCGCCAGCTTCAGCCGCCTTCGTCGTATCTTTAATTTTGCCAGTGGAAACTTTCAAAGTTCTGCTGACGGAGTCCATATGAGTTTTGAAAGTTTCGACCTGTTGAGTAGCGTTTTCAACTTCGCTAAACTGTTCAGTACAAGCGCCAGCAACAGTGACGATTGAGTCTGCAACTTGATTTATCGCAATGGTAGATTGATCAGCACTTGCCGTCAACTGTTGACTAGCGGCGGCAACTTGTTCAGCGGAAGTTACAACCTGTTTCATCATATCGTTAATATTTTGCCGCAAAGTTACGACGGCTCGCGCCATTACGCCAAGTTCATCAGTACGCGAAGTATATTTTATTTGTTCTTCTTCATGGCTTTTATCAATGCGGAAATCGCCAGTGCTAAGTACGCCCAAAATTCCAGTAATGCGTTTAATCGGCGCAATTAAATTGTTGGAAAGTTTTATAGCAACTAAAGTTATGACAATCTCAAGAACTACGATAACGATAAAAGTTTGAATGATACTTGACTGCAAAGTTGCTTGAGCGCGTGTCTCTGCCGCCGCAACTTTTTCGTCAATGTAGTCAATCCAAACGCCCGTACCAATTACCCACTGGTACGGTTCAAAAGCTACAGTATAATTTCTTTTTGGCAACGGGTCAGTTTGATTCGGTTTAGCAAACATTAAATCGGTAAAGCCGCCGCCTTGCTTACGTCCATTTTCAATCATTTCTTTTATGAACTGTCTGCCTTGCGGGTCAGTTAAATTGATTCGTGACTTGCCTTCAGTTTCTGTACGTCCAAGCAATACCACGTTGACGCCGTCGTAAGTGTCAATCCAAAAATATCCCGCGTCGCCTTCATAACGCAAATCACGTACAAGGTTAGCCGCTTCTTGTTTAGCCTGCGCTTCCGTGAGCGCACCAGATTTTTGACGATCATAAATTTTTTGAATCAAGCTAACTGCAGTTTGTGTTTGCGTCCGCAACTGTAATTCAACGTCCGCCATTAATGTTTCACGAACTTCCGCAACTTGTTCCTTTGATTCGTTGACCATATCGCGAATAAATATTCCAGCAACAAATATCATTGTCACTAGTGATGCGCCTATCATCATTAACAGGAACTGAGTTTTCATCGACGAAGTGTTTTCCAAAATAACCGCCTCCCTTTTCAATGCGTAATGCGTAATGCGCAATGAAAGATTTTGCGGCAAAACTACGACTATAAACTTGGCGCAATTAACGCACTTGACATTAAAATTTGAAATTGAATTTGAAAAAAATTATTCTAGTTGAGGTTGAAAGTTCCTGCAGATTTTTTTTATTGTAGGAAAATTTTTCTAGCCATCGATTCTAATCTGTTTCAATTCGCGTTCAAGATTTTCAGCTAAAATTTTTTCAAGTTCAGCTAAATTTTCAGCGTCGAAAATGTAAAGCGGATTGTGTACGCCGCCAATTTGAGATTCGCCAGAAAAAGTGTCGCTGTAGACGTTGTAAAAAATACTAAGTTCCAAATTCGCGTTGAAGTCACTGTAATTTATGATGATGTATGAACCATTAGTAATTCGTACGGGAAATTGCGGCGCGATGAAAAGTTTAAAGCCTTCAAGACTTTTCGGTAAACTTTGTCCGTACTTCCACGTAGAAAATTTTTTGTCGGCTATGAAAAAATCTGATTCGGCGTCAATCTGCGCGGAAAGATTTTTAATCGCGGCGTCAAGCTTATCAATTAAAATTTCTGTGAAGTGGTTAAAATCTTCCGTGAAAAAATTCGTCAAGCAAAATTCCGTAAGCCCGATATTCACGCGCACTTTGTATTCCTTCGTCTCGTCGTGAAAGTACGTCGTCAAGCTACGGTGCATTGAAATATTTTCGTAGGTGAAGTAAAAAAATTTGTCACCGTCGTCCGCAAGAATTTTTTTCAGCTGGTAGCCGTCAATCTGCGCGGGAATTTTTTCAAAAAAATTAGCCGCCTCAAATTCAGCGGCAAGCTTATCAATAATTTCAGTCTTCATCTGTTAATCTAAAAACTCAACTTCCCCGCTGTCGATATGGTAAACTGCGCCGATAACTTTAGCAGGAATTTTATCAGCCGCAATGACTTTGCAACTATTTTTCACGTTCAACTTGACGGCTTCCAACGGGTTAGTTTCGTCGCCAATCGCGGCAGTAATTTCATCAATAATCGACTTCAACGCGCCTTCAACTTCATGGTGAATTAACGCCGTACCGACTGCGCCGCATTGCGTGTGACCGAGTACGACAACAAGCGGCGTCCCAAGATGATCAACTGCGTATTCGATACTGCCGAGCTCAATTTCTTTGACGACAAATCCAGCCACGCGAATTATGAAAAGTTCACCAATGCCAGCTGAAAAAATACTTTCAGGTACGACGCGCGAATCTGAACACGTCACGATAACGGCGTATGGAAATTGACCTTCCCGCGCAGTTTTTTCACGAACTTTAGGCGAAACGTCACCGCTTGGAGTTTTGGCGGCTAAAAATTTTTTGTTACCATTTTTCAAGCGTTCAAGTGCATCTT
>CAMJAZ010000280.1 GCA_946403735.1 uncultured Selenomonadales bacterium | reverse complement strand
ATTTTAAACGTATTGGCCCATATAGACGCGCTAATTGACTTCCCCGAAGATGATATAGACGCCGTTACTTTGAATGAAATGGACGAAAAAATTTCTGCGCAGATTGACGAACTTAAAAAATTTTTGTCGAATCAGCGACAAGGAAACATTTTACGCGAAGGTTTAAGCACGGCGATTATTGGCAAGCCGAACGTTGGCAAATCTAGCCTGCTAAATTTTTTGACGGACAGTGAACGCGCGATTGTTACAGAAATTCCTGGTACAACTCGTGACAGTATCGAAGAATTTATTAACATCAGCGGCATTCCGCTAAAAATTATTGATACGGCTGGCATCAGAAGTTCAAGCGACGTTGTAGAAAAAATTGGTATTGATCGCGCCCGTGACGTTGCCGCTAATGCTGAATTGATTTTAGCGCTTTTCGACGGTTCACGCCCGCTTACTGACGAAGACGAAGAAATTTTTAAATTCCTCAAACCCGATTTATCAATAATTTTGCTGACGAAGGCTGATTTAAATCAAGTCGTAACGTCCGCGCAGATTGAAAAGTTTTCCGCTGAAAAAATTATTCATATCTCTACAAAAACTGCTGACGGTGTCGACGAACTTTTAGCGGAAATTTCTAAAAAAGTTGGTACGATTGACGTTGAAGCAAATTTTGTACGTGATGAACGCGAAGCCGATATTTTACGACGCGCCGTGAAAAGTTTGGAATCTGCGCGGGAAACAATTCAGTCAAACGTTGGAATTGATTTTGTGTCGATTGACTTACGCGCCGCGCTTGAACTTTTTGGCGAAATTACTGGCGAAACCGTTACAGAAGACGTTATCAACGAAATTTTTTCAAAGTTTTGTATAGGTAAATGAAATGGACAAAATTTTTAAAGCCGTTAAGCAAGACGGCGCATTTTTTTTCTTGCTGACAATTTTAGATTTGCCGATAATTTTTCAAGCATTTGTCGGCAAGAAAGATTTTTTTCTGTACGTGAAATATTTTATCTTCGCGGCAATGTTAAATTTCGCGGTTATGTTGGCGATAAACTTTTCTGTACCGAAAAAAAAGCCGCTGAAAAAAACGTTTCAACGGTTGCTTGTAATTTTGTTTTCAATAATGTTTGTGTCGGAAAGTTTATTTTTGTGGAAATTTCAACGCGAATTTGACGTAAGCGCGGTAGAAATTTTGATAGAAAATCTTTTCACGCCTGAAGTTGTAATCGGCATAATTTTTTTCACGGCGCTATTAATAGCGGGCGCAGACGATTTGAAAAAAATTTTTAAGTCTATGTCGACAAAAAAAATTAGGCGCATCACTTACGCCTTGCTAACAATTTTTTTAGTTACTATAATTTTCAGCGTGTTATAAAAATAATTTTCGTACCGAATCTTTACAGCGTACAGAAAATTTTTCTGCCCGATCGGGGAAGTCGTGTTTGATTCTTTCCGCGCAGTCACGACAAAACTTTTCAGCGGCGGCAGGATTTTCACGTAAAATTTGCTTGTGTCCCCAAATATGCGTAAAAAATTTTTGTTCGCCGAAAAGTTCAAATACATTCGAAAAGCTATGAACTTTCACGCCGCAATTTTCAGCGCACATTGCAAGCCAGCGTTGCTCAACAAAGACCATGTACGGCAACAAATCCCAGCCAGTTTGATTTTCAGTAGGCGCGGCAGACTTCATAAATTCAAACGCAAATTCGCAATAACGATTCACTAAATTTTTATCGCCGAAATATGCAAACGCCGTATTGCAAGGTTCAAGCGACCAATTCAAATTTTGCGGCAATGAAAAATTATTTTTAAAGCGGAAATAATTTTTATCGGGATAACAAGGCATGTCTGTACTTTCGCGGTGAATGACTGCAACGTCTGACTTGAACTGCGCGAAATTAACTTTACGCCAGACGATAAAGTCAAGGTCAATCATCACGCAGGGAAAATTTTGTTGACGTAACGCGAAAAGTTTAGCGCCAGCCCAAAAAATTTTTTCGTCAATGCCAAGTTGCTGCATTTCGTCAAGCGATGTTTCGACGCTGTCCCAAATTTCTAAAATGCCAACGTTCTGCAAAAATTTTCGTCCAACCGAATCAGTGTACAAAAAAATTTCGCCGTTATGCTTTTTCCATTCCAACGCCGAAATTATCAGCGTCAAAATTTCAAAATCCGCAAGTTTGAAGTTAAGATTATTTTTCGTCCGTAGCGTATGAAAAGCCCGCATAAATTGTTAATCCTCATAGTTAGTGATAAGTTTCAAGCCGTAGCCAAGCGCTAAAATTCCTGAACCAGAAGAAAATTTTTCGTCCACGTCAATTTGTAAGCCTTTCAATGCGCGTAAAATATTTTCAATAAAAATTCTGCCGAGCGTTTCCGTTTCAAAATACAAATTTAAAATCGTCAACTTGCCGTCAATGTACGCGAAGTCAGCGAAAATTTGAAGTTTGCGTTCATTGATATAAAGGCGTTGGGCATCTTCAGGCGAAAGTTTGACGTAAAAATCTCTGCCGTTGACGTAACCTTTCAGCACGGCGACATATTCAAAATTCCACTTCGGCGCAAACTCAAACGTTGCCGCGTCGTAAAAATAATTTTCATCTTTAAGCAACGCCGTACCTACAGCTACGCCGCGCATTTCTTCAACACGTTGTGAAAAATTTTCCGCCGATTCAAATGGATTGCGTCCGCGCAGAATTGAAAAAATTTCTTGAAGTGTAGGGCGACTTTCAAGAGCCTTCCTGCTACCGTTGAGAATTTTAACGTTTTTAGATTTTTCGACGCGCAAAGTTATGGGATGATGTACATAAATTTGCAGACCTTCAAAAATAATATCGCGTTCATCAAAGTCAATATCGCCGTCGTCCGTGAAATCGATAACTGCATTATTGCGCCCGATGTAAGTTTTGCCGTGCAGATTGTGCGGAATTCTAAATTCTCCGCCGTACAAATACAAAACTTCCGCGCCGTTTTTCAATTCGCGTACAAGTTCACTTTGCGTTTCTACGAAGGCGGCTTTTTTACCGTCATTGCGCTTTTCAAAAAATAATTCACGGCGCTGATTTTTTGCCACGCAACGTGAAATTTCATCAAGTTCATCAGCCGACAAAGTTTCAAAGTCGAGATTAAAAATTTTGCAGATGGTCAATTTCAATTCGGCGTCGCTAACTTTATCATCAAGCGCGGCGATAATCTGTTGACTTTCAGCCGTATAGAAATTTGACTCCAGCCATTCATCAAGATTTTTCTGTTTAGCTAGCGCGAAAAGTTCAGCCAGTGAAAAATTTTCCGCCACTTCTTGCAGTGAGTGGTAGTCGAATAAATTTTTTTCTTCCAACAATATTTCCTCCGTTTTATTAAGTTAGGGTGTGTTGAATAATTTTAAAA
>CAMJAZ010000279.1 GCA_946403735.1 uncultured Selenomonadales bacterium | reverse complement strand
GGTACAACTTTAACCGTGACATTGTCTGGCAGGCTTGACGCGTCTAATGCGCAGGAACTTACCAAAGAACTCAATACCGCGCTTAACGGCGTGAAAGATTTAATCTTCGACTTCACAAATTTAAAATACGTTGCATCGGCGGGACTTCGCGTCCTCCTCACTGCCCAAAAACGTATGAACAAACAAGGATCAATGACAATTCGTAACGTCAACGATAGCGTCATGGAAGTTTTAGAAATGACGGGTTTTGCTGACCTTATGAACATTGAAAAATAATTTTTGGAGCAATTAAATGGAACAGATTACAATCGAAGCGACAGTAGAAAATTTGCCGCAAGTGAATGACTATGTAATCGAATCGCTTGAAGAAAGAGACTGTCCGCCAAAAATTTTACTTCAAATGGAACTGATTATCGAAGAACTTTTCGTGAACGTTGCACATTACGCATACCGCCCTAACGTTGGCAAATGTACCGTTTGCAAAGAGTTTGAAGAAAATCCCCGTGCGCTGATTCTAACTTTAATAGATTCTGGCGTCCCTTACAATCCGTTGAAACATGAAGATCCCGATACAAGTCTTGGCGTAGAGGAACGCGAAATTGGCGGACTTGGAATTTTTTTAGTCAAGAAAAATGTTGACGAAATAAGTTACGAGTACAAAGACGGACAGAATGTTTTGCGCCTGAAGAAATTATTTTAGCAGGTACTATAATGAAATGGACTATTCATAAAAGAGTGCGTTTGCTGGTATTATCAGCGGGCATTCTATCTTTTTTTGTGCTAAGCGTCATTGGATTTTTAGGCGTATCGTCAATACGGCGCGACGTTTCACAAATGGGCACGGAATTAGGAGAGTCAAGCGCAAATTACACACAAAGTATTTTGACTGACCAACTTAAACAAACTTTAAGTGAACTTTCACAATCGCGGGCTGAATATATTAATCGCGATATGGAACTAATGATGCAGGACGTAATAATTTTAGCTGAAACGATGACTGAAATTGCGTCACACCCTGAAAATTATTCGCCGCGCATTCTACCTGACCCGCGTTATGAAAGAATCGGTAAAGCTGAAACGTACATAATTTACAGCCCATCACTTCGTGAATCTGGCGTAAGTCCTGCCCTGCGTCATGAAATTGAAATTGCGTCAAACATTCGCGATTATCTTGTACCGATGGCGAAATCTTATCTTAATTACAAGTCCTCTTTCTACGTCGGCTCAAAAAATGGTTACTTCCTTTGTAGCGGAATTTTGCCAGGCGTCGATTATAGCCCGATAATTGAAGATGAAATTTATAATTATGACCCGCGTCAACGTCCCTGGTATCAGAACGCGGAAAAAGCTAACAAACCGCTTTTTTCTGACTTATACGCAGATATTGACTTCGACGAAAATGGGCGGCTTTATCAAGTTGTAGGTTGCAGTGCGCCGTACTATGACGCAAATGGATTTGCAGGCGTCGTTGGGCTTGACATTGCCAATATTGACATTCACCGCGCCGTAACTCATACGGGTATCGGCGAAGACGGTTTCAGCTTTGTTTTAGACAATAACGGCAAAGTCATAATTTCTTCAATGACGGAAGGCGTTTTTTCCGCTCAAGAAAATGGCGTCGACCTACGGCACAGTACCGATACGGCGCTTGCTGACGCAGTTAAACATATGGTTGAAGGTCAAAGCGGCGTCGAACTTGTAAAAATTGGCAATGAAAGATATTACATTTCATATTCACCAATGCCGTCCGTTGCTTGGAGTTTTGCCACACTTACGCGCGAAGAAGAAATTTTAAAGGCGGCGGAACAGGGACGTACTTATTTTGCTGGACAAATTGAAAAATTTCAAGAACGTGTAAGCGACAATTATAAAGTTATGGTGTCAATCTCCATAGTTTTACTGGCGGCACTTTTGGGCGTCCTTTTCTACTTCAGCAACAAACTTTCTGGTCGATTTGTCAAGCCCATTGAAAAACTTGCTGATAATGTTCGCGATATTGCCAGCGGAAATTTAGACAAAAAAATTACCGATATTCATACAGGCGACGAAATTGAACATCTTGCAGTTTGTTTCAATGCAATGACTGACGAGTTAAAAGAATATATGGCAAATTTAACGCAGGTCACTGCTGATAGGGAACGCATTGCGACAGAATTAAACGTTGCTAAAGATATTCAGCATGGAATGTTGCCCAGCATTTTTCCGCCGTATCCTGACAAAACAGAATTTGACATTTACGCTACAATGGACGCGGCGCGTGAAGTTGGCGGAGACTTTTACGATTTTTACCTTTTGGACGAAGACCATTTAGTTGTGACAATCGCTGACGTTTCTGGTAAAGGTATTCCCGCGTCATTGTTCATGGTCATTTCAAAAACAGTGCTGAAAAATTTTGCAGTCTTTATGAATAATCCTGACGACTTCGCGGCGGTTATGGAGTGCGCCAATAACCAACTTTGTCAAGGCAATGAAGAAATGATGTTCGTTACGGTATTTCTTGGAATGCTTGACCTTAAGACGGGGAAATTTGTTTACGTCAACGGCGGGCATAATCCACCGATAATTTATCATAAGGCGGAAAATCGTTGCGAATACTTGAAAGTCAAGAAAAATTTTGTACTCGGCGGCATGGAAGATATGCACTTCACGCAACAGGAAATTCAGCTTGAACATGGCGACTTAATCTTTATGTACACTGACGGCGTTAATGAAGCTATGGACGCTGACAAGGAAGAATACACGTCCGAACGTCTTTTGAACTTCATGAATAAAACTGACTGCACCGTTGAATTGACGAAATTATTAGCGGCAGTTAAAGGCGACGTAAAAGACCACGTGAAAGACGCTGAACAGTCCGACGATATGACGATGATTGCACTGCGCAGAAATTAATTTAGTCAGTAGTTTTCATTTCGCATTCCTAATTCCTAATTAATCTACGTCTCCAAGTAGCGGCGTTTGGTCAAAATCGGTTAAAAGTTCATTCGCCGCCGTGACGCTCAAATTATTTTTCAGCGCGTAAATAATCACGTCGTCCCACGTATCACGCGCATAAAGTTTTTTAGCGTCAGCGTAATATAAAAGTTTTTGGCATTCCTCAAAGGAAAGTTGCATTGCCAGAGCCAGCGCAATGACTTTTTCCCGCGAGGGATTTTTTCTGCCCGCGAAAATATGGTACGCATAAGCGCCCAGTTCAGATTTTTTTATAACGTCCGTCTTTGACAAATTTTTTTCGTCAAGTAGGAAATTCAAATATTCTGCCAATGTGAAGTCACGAAGATTCATTTCATTTTCCGCAAAAAATTTTTTCAAGTCATTCGTTTCGGCAAGTTCATTTTCAAGTTGCCCTGTATCTTTTTCAGACATTATTTCAGCTCCTA
>CAMJAZ010000278.1 GCA_946403735.1 uncultured Selenomonadales bacterium | reverse complement strand
CTCGCTACCTCAACCTTGGCAAGGTTGCGCTCTACCAGATGAGCTATGTCCGCTTAATTTCTTCAAGCGTCATTTAAACTGACAAGGTGCATTATATTTCTTCTATAAGAATTTGTCAAGAAAAAATTTTCAGCTGGCTAAAACTTCATTGCCATTTTCAGTAATCAAAATAGTTTTTTCCCACTGCGCAGATAAACTGCCGTCCGAAGTTTTAACAGTCCAGTTATCATTGGCGTCTGTAAAAACATTTTTTCCGCCCACGTTAATCATCGGTTCAACAGTCAACACCATTCCAGGAACTAAAAGCATTCCCGTTTCAGCCGCGCAATCGTGACTTACGAAAGGGTCAAGGTGAAATTTTTTGCCGACGCCGTGACCGCCTAAATCTGTGACGACGGAATAACCGTTAGCGTGTGCGTACTTGCCACAAGCCGCGCCAATATCTCCTACAAAGTGCCAAGGTTGAGCCGCCGCAATTCCAGCCTCCATAATTTCCTGCGTCACGCGAATAAGCCGCGCCGCTTCATCAGAAATTTTCCCAACGCTAAACATTCTTGACGCATCAGCAAAATAGCCGTCTAAGTCCGTCGTAATGTCAACGTTTAAAATGTCGCCTTCCTGCAAAATTTCTTTCTTTGACGGTATGCCGTGACAGACAACGTCATTAACCGAAATGCAAATACTTTTCGGAAATTTTTCGTAGTTCAAGCAACTGGGATGTCCGCCGTGACTTACGATAAAATTATGAACAGCGTCATTAATTTCAAGCGTCGACACGCCAACTTTGACAAGATCGCTGACAATGTCAAGCGCACCTGTATTTATGACAGCCGCGCGTTTAATGCCTTCAATATCTGCCGCGTTGTTTATAAGTTTGTGTGGGGGACGGGCTTGATTTTTCGCTTTGATAAATTTCATTGACTCAATTTTTTCATCGTATTGCAGGTGACACTTTTTGTACTTTTTACCGCTACCGCACCAGCAGGGATCATTCCTTTTCACGCGGCGTAACATCTCCTTAAAAAAATTTATTAAAATATTCATGATAGCTTTTAGATTTTAGCTTTTAGATTTAATTACGAATTACGCATTCCAAATTACGCATTAATTAGTTTCAGTGCCTTCAACAGCGCCATTCCAATCGACTAGGCCGCCGAAGTTCAAAACATTTTTATAGCCCATTTTGACGAGCATAGCGGCTGAATCTTCGGCGCGGCGACCCGTCCAACAGTAGATTAAAATTTTTTGATTTTTATCTGGCAAGACAGCGACGTTGCCTTTTTTTATTTCGTCAATCGGCAAAAGTACCGCGTTGGGAATATGTTTTTTTTCATACTCTTGCGGCGTCCTCACGTCAAGCAAAATAAAATCTTTCTCTGTGCTAATAATTTTTTGCGCTTCATCGTGACTGATATTCCTGTAACCTTGTGCGCAACCAGTGAATAACGTGGTGACTAAAAATATTACGACGACGCCTGCAAATTTTTTCTGTAATGACTGAATCATAGCTACATCTCCTTCTGCAAAAATTTTTATGTCGATAAAGTAAAAAGCCCCGATGATAAGTCGGGCTTTTACTTGCGATTCAATGGATAATGCAAGTTTAACATAGGCTTATCAATTTTGCAACAATGATGATTGAAATTCAAAAATTTTCTGCAGGTAAAGTTCACGGAAATTTTTGAACGTACCAAGACCGTCGACGCAAACTTTCACGTCGTAACCTAGCGCGGCAAGTTTTGATTTCCACGAATTTTTATCAGCGCCAGCAATATCTTTCGTGACGTGTACTCCGCCGTTGAAAAGTAGCGGTGCTAACAAAATTTTTTCTGCGTGACGATTTTTCAGCCGTTCGACGACTTGATTAAAATTAGGCGTGTCATTTTCTTCGATAACTCCAACGTGAATATTTTTGTAGCGTTCGTCAATAAGCCGCTGAAAATTTTCGTAAACTGGATTGTGACGGTGCGGCGAACCGTGACCAATTAAAATTAAATCTTCGTCGTAAGTTGGAAAACAATTCAGTACGGCAGATAAAATTTTTTTGTCGAAGTCTGTATTACATTGCGGCGAAAAAAGCGGCGTTAAAACTTTCACGTCGTCTGCCGCGCAGATTTTTATTTTATTGTCGAACTCTTCGCCAGCCGTTAAATGCGTCGGCAGTAAAATTATTTCGCTGAAACCGTCTTCGCGAAGTTTAAAAATTTGTTCGTCGACGGTAGAAATTTTTATACCGCGTTGAGATAATTTTTTTATGATAAAGTTTGACGTGTACGCCTGCCGCAGTTCAAAATGTGGAAAAGCCGCTGAAATTTCCTGCGCTAATGCGTCAATCGTCAAGTTACAAATTTTTTCATCAGCCGTACCAAAACTTACTAAGATTATCGCTTGTTTCATTTTTATCACCTGCTCCAAAAATTTCTTCGATTAAAAAAATTTTCCTGCGAAAAAATATTTGAAGGAATTTTTATTTTGCCGTCAAACTTTGATTTGCAAATATTATTACAAAATTTGAGGTGATTTATATGAAAAAGTTTGCATTCGTTTTAATTGTATTCGCGCTTATAAATTCTATCTGCTACGCCGAATACATAACAACAGATTCAAGAATTTCACAAGATCGATTTGTTTTTGGCGGAATTAGAATTGGCGATACTATGGGAACAGTTGAAAAAATTTTAGGCAAGCCCCCAAGATATGAACATGATGAAAAAAATATGATGACGGGTAGCGTGGTTGATTCGTGGCACTATGTTTGGTTACCTCGTGATTATACTTTACATGTTTCTTTTAGCGATGGGCGCGTAAGTGAAGTCACATCTAAGGGAAACAATAAAATTATGACGCAAGACGGAATTGAAGTTGGCGATAACGAATTTATGATAAAACAAAGATATGGTGAACCTTCTGATTTAATGAAATCTGCTAATACAAGAAATTATATTTATCGTAGTGCCCAAAATGAATCCTATTGTCTGTGTTTTTATGTTGAAAGTGGAGTCATTCGCACAATTAGTATGATGGTCGAGCAGTAGGCGTCAAGCTAAAAATTTTTATCGTACCATTCAATACAAAAAATCCCAACGATATTTTCACCGTTGGGATCTTTTTATTTCATTGGTCATTTGTCTATTAACAAATAAATTCTTCAAAGCCACGTTCATGAAAGATCTTGCGCATTTACAAATTTATCCCATTCTTCATCAGTAAAAGTTACAATATTTCTGCCGTGATTCATATCATCAATGCGGCGTTTCAATTCAGCTTGATTTTCTTTGCTCCAAAAAGGATCGTCTTCACGAAGAAAATTTTTAAGCAAGTCAATAAGTTTGCCGAGTTTATCTGTAGGAACTTCATCAATCAAACTTATAGCCTCTGCTCTCAATTC
>CAMJAZ010000277.1 GCA_946403735.1 uncultured Selenomonadales bacterium | reverse complement strand
TTGTTGAGCGGCTGAAACATTTGCCGTTGGAGGCGGTAGAAGATTTAGGTTTTGCAAATATTGATCACAATCGCGAATTGCGGCAAGGTTTCCCAGAGGTAATTTATGCGGCTGGTAAAACTAAGGAGCAAGTAACAGAAATTTTCAAGCGTCTTTATGAACGTAGCGACGGAAATTTAATTGCAACACGTGCTAGCCGTGAAAAGTTTGAATACTTATCAGCTGAAGTTCCTGCTGCGCAATACAGTGACGCCGCGCAGATGATTTACGTTGACAGAAAAAATATCGTCCGCGACGAATCACGAACGATTTTAATTTTGACGGCTGGAACAAGTGATTTACCCGTTGCAGAAGAGGCAAGATTAACGGCGTATCTTTTCGGAAATTCTGTAAAAATTTTTCATGACTGCGGAGTTGCTGGCATTCATCGACTTTTTGCGCATATGAAAGATATTGAACAAGCTAGCGTGATAATTGTTGTGGCGGGAATGGAAGGCGCATTAGCAAGCGTAGTTGGCGGCTTGACAGATAAGCCGATAATTGCCGTGCCTACAAGCGTAGGTTATGGCGCGTCGTTTAATGGACTTGCGGCGCTACTTGCAATGCTGAACAGTTGCGCGGCAGGCGTTTCAGTCGTAAACATTGATAATGGTTTCGGCGCGGCAGTCGTAGCAAGCAAAATTCTAGGTAATATAAAAAATTCTTAATTCTCAATTCTTAATTCTTAATTAAAAAAAGCCGCTTTCGCGACAAAAAATTAAATTCTATCTCTTTACAAAAAATTTTTCAGCAAGTTCATCGGGAATCGTGTATTCGCCAAGAGCGTTTACGTGTCTTGAACCAACGCCATGAAAATCACTACCGCCGCCAACCGCTAAATTAAACCTTTTCGCCATACTCAAATATTTTTGAATGTCCAACGGTTTATGTGTAGGGTAATAAACTTCAATAGCATCCACCTTGCGGCAAATATCTTCAACTAACTGATCGTCTCCAACAAGACCAGGATGGGCAAGCATTGCCTGCCCGCCAGATTGTCTGATAACGTCTACAATTTCATCGACCGTCGGAAAGTAGCGCGGCGCATAAGCAGGCTTACCTTTACCCAGCATTTTGTCGAACGCTTCACGTATGCTTACAAACGCGCCTTTTTTAACCAATGCTCTAGCTATATGCGCCCTGCCAATAGACCTGCTACTGCCCGCTACCTGCAAAACTTCAGCTTCACGTATGTTGTACTTTTTTTCCTGTAAATTTTTTATTATCTTGGTGAATCTGCTCCAGCGTGCCTCTATTACGTCGTTTATCATATCGGACAATGCGCCGTCGTAAATATCAATGTTATAACCAACAATGTGAACGTCGTGATCTGGATTTAAAGCGCTAAACTCAATGCCAAAAATAATTTTCAAATTTTTATCTGGGTAAAGCCCATTTTCGTAAAGATACTTGACACCGTCAACAGTGTCGTGGTCAGTGATAGCAAGATATTTTAAGCCGATGGCTTTTGCTGTGTCTAAAAGTTCCTCTGGCGAAAGACTGCCGTCAGAAAAATTTGTGTGCGTATGCAAGTCACTTGCCATAATCTTACCTCACTTTAAGTGGGAAAATAGAAATTTAAACTAAATTAATCTCCCAAATTAACGCGGCTCAACGATAAGCTTAATTGCTGTACGTTCATTGCCGTCAATTTCAATGTCCGTGAAGGCGGGGACACAAATGAGATCAATACCATGTGGCGCGACAAATCCTCTTGCAATAGCTACTGCCTTAACCGCCTGATTTAACGCCCCTGCGCCAATAGCCTGCATTTCTGCTATGCCGTTTTCGCGAATTACTCCCGCTAGAGCGCCTGCCACAGAATTGGGATTAGACTTAGCCGATACTTTCAGGATTTCCATAACTAACACCATCCTCTCTTGTTGCATACGTTACAATTTTTCCAGTTTTCGGTTATGTTAATTCTTCAAGTACAGCAAAATTCCTTCACTTGACTGTTGATTTTTTGAATTGGATATAACAAACTTGAAACCGTTACCCTTAAAAAATTTAAGGAAGTTCCATTTTCAACTTAATGAAATTAAAGTTATTCTTCGTGAATCTGAATCCTTTCAATGCTAGTTGCCGTGTTAGTTTTGTCGTCAATATCGATAATTGCCGCGCAGTATATTCTAGGCGGGTCTTCAGCAACTTCAAATTTCACTGGACGGCAGCTAATAAATTTTTCAATGACAGATTCAATTTTTATGCCGATAACGGAATTAAGCGGACCGACCATTCCCAAATCTGTCATGTACGCCGTACCTTTCGGCAAAATTCTTTCGTCAGCCGTCTGTGTATGTGTATGCGTACCGACAACAGCGGTTACTCTGCCGTCAAGGAAGTAACCCATAGATATTTTTTCAGACGTAGCCTCCGCGTGAAAGTCAACTAAAATTATGTCACATTCGCGCTTGAGAATTTTTAAAATTTCCTCTGCGCGGATGAAGGGACAGTCAACAGGTTGCATAAAGACGCGCCCAAGTAAATTTATCACGCCGATATTTTTTGCACGGTGCGGGTAAATGCAGTAACCTTTGCCAGGCGTACTTTCGGGAAAGTTGGCGGGACGCATCAAAAATGGTTCACGTTCCAAAAGCGGCACAATATCTTTTCTATCCCAAACGTGATTGCCAGTCGTGACAATATCAGCGCCGCCAGATAAAATTTCGTTGAAAGTTGCTTCCGTCAAACTTTTTCCGTGCGCTACGTTTTCACCGTTGACAACTACAACGTCGATATTTTTTTGGCGTTTAAGTTCCTTTGTACGTTCACAAAAAAATTTCCTGCCAGCGCGTCCGAAAACATCACCAACCATTAAAATGCGCAAAAATTTTCCTCCTGTTTAGTGAATAGTGAGTAGTTAGTTGTGTTAAAAAATTTACTATTTAATACTTACTAATCATTTATTAGCCGCTTGATAAATCTTCAACATATCTTCTTCGTAAATACGCCGCGCAGAACCACGACTGCCGCCAACTGCTATTGCGCATCTGTACGCCATATCAGCCAGTTGTTGCTCGGTAGGTTCAATGCCCAATTCCTTTAATGACGTTGGCATTTTTATTGCGCGGTAAAAATCCTCCATTGCCTCAATGCCCTTCAATGCAATTTCTTCGTCGCTGCCAGTCTCTTCGACTTGCATAACGTTAATGGCAAATTTTTTGAAACGGTGCAAACAGAATTTGTAAACGTATCGCGCCCAACTGCCCCAAATTGCCGCCAATCCTGCGCCATGAGCTACGCCAAACATTCCGCTAAGTTCGTGTTCAAGTGCGTGGCTAGAAAAATCGCCGCCGTCATTGCCGCAACCTGTCAAGCCATTGTGTGAAAGACTGCTTGCCCACATAATTTCTGCG
>CAMJAZ010000276.1 GCA_946403735.1 uncultured Selenomonadales bacterium | reverse complement strand
AAAAGTTAATTTCGCCAAAAAATTTTTATAGCCTTTATTAGCTTTAAAAATTTTTCAGTAAATTGGCTGTACTTCTGAAAAGGCGTTCAAAATAAAAAAAACTTTCCGAAGTTTGGAAAGTTAAATATCATAAAATTTAAATTCAAATATAATACATCAATTTATAGGATATAAATTATTTTACTGAATCATAACCAATTTGCAAAGCACGCATATTCTGTTCAACAGTCTGCGGAGGAACGCGATGTGCTACAGCTTTTTTAACCGCGTCGAAGTCCACAAGCCCAGTAACTTTTGCGATAACGCCCAATGCTACGATATTTGCGAAAAGTGCGCGACCAACTTTTTCAACCGCTAATTTGGTTATCGGTACGCGAACAATATTTTTGAAGTCTGGCGTTGAGGGAACTAAATCATCATCAAGAATTAAAACGCCGTCGGAGCTTAAATCTTCGTAATACTTATCAGCCGCCTTTTGAGTCATGGCAAGTACGAAGTCGGGGGCTTTAACGTGCGGGTGGAAAATTTTATCGTCGTCGATGATGACTTCAGACTTTGACGCGCCGCCGCGTGCTTCAGGACCGTAGCTTTGCGACTGTACTGCGTTTTTGCCTTCAGCAACTGCCGCTTCTGCCAAAATGATTGCCGCCGTGATAACGCCCTGTCCGCCTGAACCTGAAAGTCTCAACTGTTTTCTCATTTTAAAGTACCTCCCGCTGTATTTAACCGTTAGAAATTTTTTACTAATTACTAGCTAATTCTCTAACGTGCTTGTAAGATTCATTGTAAGTTTCTTCCGTGACTTTGTAGAAAAGTCCAATCGGAAATTTATCACCATTTTTTTTATCGTCCGTGAGTTTGTCCCACGCATTTTTCATAACTGCATTGTCACGCATCCACGCCATCATTTTAGCAGGATCGCCGATTTTATTTCGTCGTCCGTAAGCTGTAGGACACTGCACAAGCGCTTCTATGAAGGAAAAGCCTGCGTTGTCCATACCGTCGGAAATCATCTTAACTAAGTGCTGGACGTGAAATGCTGTCGACCTTGCCACGTAAGTTGCGCCTGCCGCCTCCGCAAGTTTGCAAGCGTCAAATGGTCTGTCAATCGATCCATACGGTGCAGTAGTAGCTTTCTTGCCCAATGGCGTCATCGGTGATGCTTGACCGCCCGTCATACCGTAAATGTTATTGTTGAAGAGAATAACGGTTAAGTCAATGTTCCTGCGGCAACCGTGAATGAAATGGTTACCGCCTATCGCCGTACAATCGCCGTCACCAGTTATTACTACGACATTTAAATTTGGATTCGCCATTTTAACGCCCGTTGCAAAGGGAATTGCTCGACCGTGCGCAGTGTGCAACGTGTCAAAATCCATATATCCTGACGCTCTCGACGAACAACCTATGCCACTTACGATAACGGTATTGTCCTGCGACCAACCTTTTTTTTCAATCGCTTGAACAATCGCTTTCATGACAATTCCGTTGCCGCAACCAGGACACCATAAGTGCGGCAAGCGATTCTGTCTGAAAAATGTTTCGTAACTTCTTTCAATCAACTGCCGCTCACTTCCTTTACAAGTTCGTCAATCGACGCCACAATTTCTTCAGGTTCAAAGATTGTCATATCGTACTTGGAACAAAGTTTTACTGGGCATTGACCATTAGCCGCCCGCCTAACTTCACCGACGAGTTGTCCGTAATTAAGCTCCGCCATTACGATACCTTTCACTTTACCAGCTAATTCATATATGATTTTATCGGCGAAGGGGAAAATTGTTATCAATCTGACAAAGCCGACTTTCAAGCCATTAGCGCGACAAAGTTTCACTGCCTCATAAGCCGTACGCGCAGTTCCTCCGAATGCTACAACGGCAAATTCCGCGTCGTCCATAAAAATTTCTTGAACTTCGATAATGTCATCAGCTCGTGAAATTTTTTCGTGAATACGACGAATCAGATTTTCAGTAACTTTTGGACTGCCGACTGGAAAGCCCGTTTCGTCGTGAATTAATCCTGTGACGTGGATTCTGTAGCCGTCGCCAAAATTCGCAATGTTCGGTACTAAATCTTCATCGGGTTCATAGGGTTGATAACCTTCTGCGCGGGATTTTTTAGGAGTACGACGCGGGAAAACTTCAACTTCATCAGCCGTTGGAAGTTCGACGTTTTCGCGAAGGTGTCCAACAATTTCGTCCATCAGCAAAATAACTGGCGTCCGATATTTTTCAGCTAAGTTGACAGCTTTAACAGTCAAGTTGAAGGATTCGCGAACGCTCCAAGGGCTTAATACGATGATTGAATGATCGCCGTGAGTTCCCCAACGCGCCTGCATAACGTCGCCTTGAGACGGTGCAGTAGGTTGACCAGTCGAAGGTCCAACACGTTGAACGTTGACAATTACTGCGGGAATTTCAGCTTCTGCCGCGTAACCGATAAGTTCTTGCTTAAGAGAAATTCCAGGACCAGATGAAGCAGTTAAAACTTTTTTTCCAGCAAGTGACGCGCCGAGTATAACGCCCATGCTTGCAATTTCATCTTCCATTTGAATGAACGTACCGCCGACTTTTGGTAAAAGTTTTGCCATCGTTTCAGCAATTTCAGTTGAAGGTGTGATTGGATAACCGCCGAAAAAACGAACGCCAGCCGCAAGTGCGCCTTCTGCAACAGCTTCATTGCCCTGCATAAGTTTTGCGCTCATTTTTTCTCCTCCTTTACTTTGTCAACGAATATTGCATAATCGGGGCAACGTAATTCACATTGTCCACACGCGATACATTTTTCAGGTTCTGCTACGTAAATTTTTCCAAGCTTGTCCAACGCTAAAACTTGTTTGGGACAAAATGCCGCGCAGATTCCGCAACCTTTGCACCTATCAAGTTTCAGTGTAAACTCCGACTTCATCAAATGCCCTCCAAAAAAATTTTTCTTTTATCTTATGAACAATTATATTATAGCACGTATAATATTTTTTGCAAGGTAGCTAACATCAAGTATACATTATAAATTTTGGCACAAAAAAACTTGACACATGCTAACGCGCCAAGTTTTAGTCATTTAAAAATTACCGTACAATCAAAACGCAATGCTTGATAGGTTCAGCGTTGACAGCGTCAGCAAGCGTCGTCAAAATAATTTTTTCGTCTGGATATGAAAGTCGTGAACAAATTGCCAAGCTGGAATTTTCTGCCCAGCCTAGATTGAGCAAAATTTTTGAGATTGTCGCGGAATTAAATTCAGCGTCCGTCAGCAAACCTAAAATTTTATTCGGTTCAAATTTCAACTTTTCATCTGCGGGGCGTCGTCCATGAAAACTTAAAAGCGTTGCATCGTGCCACGTCAAAGTTAATTTTGCAAAGGCGTATTGCAAGGCGCTAATTGCGGGAATGACTTCAATAATTTC
>CAMJAZ010000275.1 GCA_946403735.1 uncultured Selenomonadales bacterium | reverse complement strand
CTGGCGCAAAACAAATGGGTATAGCGGAAGTTGTAAAGTTCGCTCAAACGATAAAAATTGACGTAGATAAAATTTTGGGCGATTGGATAGTTTGCATACCTGGTTTTACGCTTGAAAAGTATCGTAAACTTCAACGCTCACATCTTTCAATTTTTGCAGGAAATTGTTTCGGCACTCTTATTAGCAATACGTTAGGGCTTCCGTTTCGTTCTCCGTTTATAAACATGGATATGAATCGCAAAGAATTTCTAAAATTTCTTAAACATCCGCGTGTTTACATTGAGGAAAGTTTAATTTTTAAAGAAAAAATTTATCATCCAGGACATAAATATTATTATCCGATTTATATATTGGGTAATATTTGCTTGAATATGATACATTATGAAAATTTTGACGAAGCTGTAAAAAAATGGGAAGAGCGAAAAAAGCGAATCAACTGGTATAATCTTTTGGTGACTATGGATACAGAAGACATGGAAATTTTGGAACAGTTCGATGCCTTGCCTTATGGTAAAAAAGTCTGTTTCGTGCCGTTTAAGTCTGATTTGGATTCGGCTTTTTACATTGATCCTAAAACAAATACAAGTAAAGAGTTTTGGCGAATTACTCACGATTACGCCAGAGGTTACCCCCCGCAGTTCTATGATATGTTCGATATGCTACTTTATGGTAAAAAAACGCCGCTGATTGAAATGTAAATAAAAAAGCGTCCGCGTTTTAATTGAACGTGGACGCTCCAAAAATTTTTCAATCAATATTTATTCTTCGTCTTCGTGTTTATGGCAACAATGGCGGTGATGAGGTGGAGGCGGCGGGAACATATGCATTGTATGATAATGGATAAGGTAGTAGCCTTCGCCTTCGCTGAAATAATGCCTAATGTCGTCGATAATGCAGTACTGGCGCGTCTTAGGATAAACCAGCACGTCACCTTCGAAAACTTCTTGATTGTCAGATACGCGAATAGTTGAAAGGTGTTCTTTCGTGAACTTGCCATGAATCAAAGGGTCGATAACCTTACCTTCACGCAACAATACAAATTCGCCTGGCTTGAGGTCGGCGGCGTTTTCAAAGTACTGCATCAAAATTAAATTGGTATTGACATCCATAAAATTTTCCCCTTTCTAAAAATCTATGCAGATTATAATTTGCTGATTATCAACAGTCAAATTTATTTTTCACTTGGAGGTTATTTAATGAAGTTTACTTGTTCAAAGAAGGATTTGTTGTCCGTACTCCTTCAATTATCGCGAGCCATTGCCGTCAAGCCGCAGACTCAAGTTTTGGGCGGAATTTATCTTAGCGTTAAAGACGGCGAATTGGAAATTCACACTAACAACTACGCGCTTGGTATGTCGGCAAAAATTCCTGTGCTTATGCAGGACGCAGGGCAAATTGTAGCTATCGGCAAAAAATTTATCGACATTGTAAAGGCAATGCCAAACGACGAAATTGCAATTTTTCATAACGAAGAGGAAGGCTATTTAGAAGTTTCTTCTGGCAGGTCGAAATATTCTATTCCAACGATGAATGCTGATGACTTCCCAAAAGTTTCACGTAAAGATGCGCAAAGTCATTTGAAAATTAAAGCCGTCGTCTTAAAAAATCTCATCAAGCAAACAGTTTTTGCCTGCGCTACTGATGAAAATCACCCAGTTTATACTGGATGTCAGTTCGAGACAAAGGACGACGATATAACCGTTGTTGCAACGAATATGCATAGACTGGCTATCGTTCGCGATAAGTTGTACGAAAACACAGATACGCTGAAATTTATTATACCTTCCGACGCTTTACACAGTATCGCTGAAATGTTATCAGATGATGAAGATGATTTAATTGAGATTGACTACACGGGAAAAGCCGTTGCCTTTACGATTGATAAAATTTTCTTGACGGCGCGACTTATTGAAGGCAACTTTCCTGATTATAATCGTGTCGTTCCAAAAGGCGCTGAAATTGTTGCACACATTAACGTTGCTGAAATGCGTGCGGCAGTTGAAAGAGGCGCGATTATTTCTAAGGAAGACGCAAATAAAAAAATTAAGTTCAACTTCACCAAAGATAAACTCAAAATTACCGCGCAGACTATTGATTTTGGCAACGTTGAAGATATTATCGACGTTGAATTGGAAGGTTCAGACCTTGAAATTTCATTTAATTACATATACATTGCCGACGTACTCAAAATTTTGAAGAGCCAAATTTTCCAAATTTCTATGAAAGGACCACATGATCCAGTTGACATACGCGAAGGCGACGGCGCAGAAGATTTCATTTACGTTGTAACGCCTGTTCGCGGTTAAAATTTTAAAGCCTATTGTAAAATTAAAATCCCTGCAAGTAAAAAACTTGTAGGGACTTTTTTTATTTTGTCTCAAGGTACGTTTCTTGAATCATTTGATTAGCCGCGATAAGACGTAGAAAACTTTCCACCGCCTTTAAGTCGTCTTTAGTCAGTTGTTCCTTGCTGGAGGTATTTAGAAGTTTTTTTACTTCGGACAAGAATTCATCATTCAAATTTTTCTGCTCGGCAATTTTATCTTGAATGACTTTCAACAAATTTAATTCTTGGGCAGAAAATTTTTCAACAGATTCAGCAGATTTTTGCGTCTTCTGTAAATTGGACTGCAAAGAATGAATTTCATCAAATTGGGCTTGAAGTTGTTGCGACAATTTTGATTTTATTTCATGAAAAAGTTGGCGCTCCGATTGATTGAAAAGCCGCAAATTATTTTTAACTTCTGAAACATTTGCGGATACGTCGTCTATCGCGGTATTTGAATTTCCTATGCTTGAAAGAATTTTATCAAGTTTTTGTTCAAGCCGTTTCATTCCAGCGTTCAAGTTTGCAATATCGCGTTCCAATTTTTCAGTTTTTTCAGCAAGCGCATTAAAATTTTGATCAAAGTCTGATTTGTCGTCCTGCGTCATAAATCCCACCCGTGATAAAAAATTTTTTCCATAAATATCACCGTTCCGCCAAGTATGCTAGATAGCCTTGAATTATATATTTTTCAACCATACAAGGTTCATCATTCGTTTCTAAGTTCGCGTCACAACCTCCCATACATTTCGGCAAAAATACGCAAGATTTACATTCACTGCGCAAATTTTCATTGACACGATTTTTGTTGACCGTCTCATCAAAATTTTGCAAATTGCCAATCGCTTTATCGGGATTGCCGACAAGATGTTCACAAGTATAAATATTTCCCAGCACGTCAACCGTAATGGATTTTGGATCGTTTCGCATACAAGCTATACTTTTGGGCGTTGAGTGAATACGCCGCGCCGCATTAATTTTTGTAGGATCTTTTTCCTCTGAATTTGTATTGACAGATGCATTATCTGCTTCATCATCAATGAGTAGCAATGGAAGATCAATTAATCCGCTCTCCGGATCGGCATTGTT
>CAMJAZ010000274.1 GCA_946403735.1 uncultured Selenomonadales bacterium | reverse complement strand
CGAGCTATGGGCGCGGAAATTCAGCAACTTGAAAATGATAGAGCGTGGGAACGACTTCAAATAAATTTACGCTTTGCAGATGCGATTATTGACGGAATTTTAGGCACGGGATTTAGCGGCGAACTTCGCCCCAACGCGCTAAAATTGATTCGCATTGCCAACGCTACCAATAAGCCGATAATTTCTATTGACATTCCCTCTGGCGTTGAGGCTGATACTGGCGTTGTCGGTGAAGCGGCGATAAATGCAGTTGGAACTGTCACGCTTGGCTTGCCGAAAGTTGCGCATTATATTTGTCCTGGCGCGTCGTACGTCGGAAAACTTTTGATTGATGATATTGGTTTGCCGAAAAAACTTTTGGCTGAAAATATTCATCAGACTTTGCTTGATGATGAACTTGCCGTAACGCTTTTACCTGCGCGGAGTCGTGACGTACATAAAGGAAGTTGCGGGAAAATTTTAGTTATCGCTGGTTCACGCGGTATGACTGGCGCGGCGTGTTTAGCGTCAATGGCGGCGTTGAAAATTGGCGCGGGTATCGTAACTTTAGCCGTTCCTGAAAGTTTGAATGATTTGTACGAAGTCAAACTGACCGAAGTTATGACGACGACACTTGCTGAAAGTAAAAGTGGAATTATCGGCGGCGATACTGCGCTTGAAAGTTTGTTGAAGACGGCAGAAAAATTTGACGGCGTCTTAATCGGTCCAGGCTTAGGGCGTGACGAATTGACGCTTGACCTTGTACGAAAATTTGTTGCGACGGTTGACAAGCCGATTGTTTTGGACGCGGACGCAATTTTTGCCTTCAAGAATCAAGCTGACGCGCTGAAAAGTTGCAAGCAAATTCCAATCTTGACGCCACATTTAGGCGAACTTGGCGCGTTACTGAATTTGACGACAGCTAATTTAAAACGTACTTTGATTGAAACTGTTAGACAAGCTGCGCAGGAACTTCGTACAATTATCGTGGCAAAATGTGAATGCACGGTTATAGCTTATCCCAACGGTGAAATTTTTATATCGCCACTCGGCAACAGTTCAATGGCGACGGCTGGTAGTGGTGACGTACTGGCGGGAAGTATTGCTGGCTTGATGAAGTTGACGCCGTTTGCACCACTTGCTGGCGTTTACCTGCACGGTACTGCAGGTGATATTGCCGCTGAAAAAAATTCTGAAGGGCTTATCGCGTCTGACATTATGAAAAATCTGCCTGCCGCGATTCGTAAACTGCGCGAGTTACAAAATAATTTTTAACGTGGAAAATTTTTCATTGACAGGAGAGTTTTTAAATGAAGAAAAAAATTTTAGCGGCGATTTTCGCGGGACTTATGACGTTTGGCACTTTCGGTAGCGTCGATAACGTTCAAGCTATGCCACGTGAAGAAATTGCCCAAATAAATGTTGTGACTGCTGATGACTTCAAATATTGGCGTGAAGATTCGCCGACTAAGAAAAAAATTATTCAGTTCGTCGAGGCGGCGACTAATCCTTACAGCGGCAATTACATTCCGCCAGAAGATCGTATAGCAACTTTTGATATGGACGGAACGTTTTACTGCGAAACTGCACCGCTTTATTTTCAAGAAATGATGTTCCTTTATCGCGTACTTGAGGACAAAGATTATACCGCGCCGAAAAAATATCTTGACCTTGCAAAAAAAATTCAGCCGAAAGTTATGGCTAAACAAAAGTTGACACCTGCTGAAAGTAAAGCATATCTCGACGGTTTAACGGCGGTTTACGCGGGAATGACGATTGAAGAATATCGCGCTTACGTTCGCAAATTTATGGAGACAAACGAAGTTGGATTGACGAATTTAAAGCGCGGCGAAGCTTTTTACTTGCCAATGGTTGAAATTATCTCCTACTTGACGAACAACGGCTTTAACGTTTACATTGATTCAGCTTGCAGTTTTTATACAACACGCGAACTTGTCAACGGCGTTATTCCGATTCAATCCGATAGGATTCTGGCATCTGATTTTAATTTAACGTCAACTCGTATGGGTAAAGATTCGCCAGGCGATCATTTTTTCGACAGACACAGAGAAAAAATTGTAATTTCTGGTCAACCACTTACTAATAATGCTAAGACAAGGAAAATTTTTTCTATCATCAATCAAATCGGCAAGTACCCCGTTTTAGCGTTCGGCAACTCTAGCGGTGATAGCGGAATGTTGGAATACACTTTGCAAAATCCAAATTACAAGAGCGCGGCGTTTTACGTACTTTGTGACGACGTGGAACGCGAACTTGGCAACCTTGACAGAGCCGTTAAAGATAAAGCGTTTGCCGATAAGCGCGGCTGGAATACAATTTCAATGCACGACGAATTTAAAACGATTTACGGCGATAACGTGACAGTATCACGTTAATTTGTAGGTGAATGAAGTTGAAGAAAAAATTTTTAGCGGCGATTTTCGCAGGCTTAATGGCGTTTGGGACTTTCGGTGAAGTTAGCGACGTTCAAGCAGCGTCACGTTCTGAAATTGCGGCAATTAACGTCACTAAGCCAGCCGATTTTAAATATTGGGCAAAAAATTCTAAAGTACAACGTCAACTTGTCCGCTACGTTCAAGACGTGACGAATAAGAAAAGCAAAAATTTTATTCCAGTCGAAGATAGAATCGCCGTCTTTGATATGGACGGAACTTTAATTTGCGAAACCGCGCCTTCGTATATTGGCTGGATGTTCCCAATTAACACCGTCTTTGAAAATCCTACCGACAATGTTAATACCGAACTTCGCACACGTACGCAAATTTGGCTTGAAGGTATCGAAACTAAACATATTACCGACGAAATTAACAAAGACAGAAAAAAAATTATCGCGGAAGTTTTTGCTGGCTTGACGGAGGAAGATTATATTTCGCGTTTCAAAAAATTTATGAAAAAGCCAGTTGAAGGTTTGACAAATTTAAAATACGGCGAAAGTTTTTATCTGCCGATGATTGAAATTATTTCGTACCTAAACGCAAATGATTTTACCGTCTACATTGTCACGGGTAGCGAACGTAATTTAGCGCGGACGCTGATTGACGGCGCTGTAAACATTAAACAGGATAGAATTATTGGCGAAGATGTTCCGTTGAATTGGACAAGTAAAAGCGGTGAAAAATATTTTGTTGGTGGCGACGAAATTTTATTCAAAAACGATACAATGAAAAGTACGACGCGCATAAATAAAATTTTCTGCATTAAGCGCGAAATTGGCAAGCAACCCGTTTTAGCGTTTGGCAACTCCAGCGGTGATTATGATATGTTGAACTATACGATTACCGATAACAAATATAAAAGTGCCGCGTTTATTTTGATGTGTGACGATTTACAACGGGAACTTGGCAATTTGGATACTGCTGAAAAAGTTCGTCAAGCCGCGCAGAAAAATGGTTGGACAACAATTTCAATGAAGAATG
>CAMJAZ010000273.1 GCA_946403735.1 uncultured Selenomonadales bacterium | reverse complement strand
TGACGTTTCAATAGGTGATACAATCGCTGACGTTGACAAGCCCGAAGCGTTGCCAGGAATTCGCGTTGATGAACCTACTTTAAGTGTAACTTTTGGCGTCAATACAAGTCCATTTGCTGGACGTGAAGGGCAATTCGTCACTAGCCGCCATATTCGTGACAGACTTTTCAAAGAGTCGCAAACTAACGTTGCCTTGCGCGTTGAGGAAACGGATTCAGCTGACGTTTTCAAAGTTAGTGGACGCGGTGAACTTCATCTTTCCATTTTAATTGAGACTATGCGCCGCGAAGGTTACGAAATGCAAGTTGGCAAGCCTGAAGTTGTTTATAAAATGGTGGATGGCAAAAAGCTTGAACCGATTGAAAGTTTGACCGTCGAAGTGCCGCAGGAATTTATGGGTACGGTTATGGAACTTCTTGGCAGAAGAAAAGCTGAAATGGTTGATATGTCGGAAGTTGCTGGATATATGCGCATACACTTTTTAATTCCTGCGCGGGGGCTTATCGGTTTTCGTTCGGAACTTTTGACAAATACTAAAGGAAATGGCGTAATGCACCACGTCTTCCACAGCTACGCGCCGTACAAGGGCGATATTGCGGGACGTAATCGCGGCAGTTTAGTTGCCTTTGAAGAAGGTACGACTACTGGCTACGGCATTTTCAATTTGCAAGATCGCGGCATAATGTTTATTGAACCGAATCAAAAAGTGTACGAAGGAATGATTGTCGGCGAAAATTCCCGCGAAGTTGATATAGATATAAATCCTTGCAAACAAAAGCACGTAACAAATATGCGTTCCTCTGCGTCGGACGAAGCGATTAGACTTGTGCCGCCTAAGATTATGAGTCTTGAACAGGCGCTTGAATATATTAATGATGATGAACTTGTCGAAGTCACGCCGCAAAGTATTCGTCTGCGCAAAGCTGTACTCGACCGTACCACACGCGGTAGAGCGGCTAAAAATGCACGTAAAGCTTAACTACTAACTACCCACTAAAATGTTACAGGATATTACACTTGGACAATTTTTTCCAGGCGAATCAATAATACACCGTCTCGACCCGCGCACAAAAATAATTTCAGTGTTCGTACTGATGATTTTAATTTTTACGGCAGACAGCGCGGCGGCGTACATATTTTTAACGCTGATGACCTGCGCGGCAGTTGGCGTATCAAAAATTCCAGCGTTGACAGTTTTAAAGGCGTTAAAGCCAATCAGCTGGATAATTTTATTCACGCTACTAATTCACCTATTCACGCATGATGGCGAAGTCTTAGCGGAATTTTGGATATTTAAGCTGACGGACGAAGGATTAATATTCGGCGTACTGATAAGTTTGCGGCTGATACTGTTGATGATTTTTTCAAGCCTGCTGACTTTCACAACGTCGCCGATACAATTAACTGACGCGCTGGAAAATCTTTTATCGCCGTTGAAAAAAATCGGCGTACCTGCCCACGAATTTGCAATGATGATGACTATTGCACTGCGATTTATTCCGACACTACTTGAAGAATTGGACAAAATCGTTAAGGCGCAAAAGTCACGCGGCGTTGACTTTGAATCAGGAAATTTTTTTAACCGATTGAAAAATTTTGTACCAGTACTCGTGCCGCTTTTTATATCAAGTTTTCGCCGCGCAGATGAACTTGCAATGGCAATGGAAGCACGTTGCTACAAAGGCGGCGAAGGTCGAACGCATTTTCGGCAATTAAAATTTCAACGGCTAGACTTTTTAGTAGCGCTGATGATTGCGATAATTTTAATCTGCGCTGTACTTTTGAGCCTGATTTAATGGTATGGATAAAAAAATAATTTCAAGTTTGCTGGGTAGCGTATTAGTCGCCTTCGTCTTTGTATTTCCTGTACCAATTTTGTACGCGGCTATAGAAATGCAGTCATTTTACGCCGTCACAGTTTTTTCAATCCCCGCAATTTTCACTGCAATATTAGGCGTTACGCTTGCTCGGTACGGAAAAAATCATCGTCGACGACTTCCAATTTTTAGCGCGGCGCTGTCAATGTTCATCATCTATCCATTAATCGCGGCGATTGGAATGATGCCGTTTTTATTGACTGGCTGGCTATTTCCATTCGACGCAATGTTAGAAACAATTTCAGACGTAACATCGGCGGGACTGTCGCTACTTTCGCCCAATGCGCCGTACATTTTGCGAATCTGGCAAAGCTTATTAATGTGGTTCGGCTCACTAATTTTTTTAGTTATGCTTGTAACGCTGATGCCTGAAGTTGGCGGCTGTTTCGGCTTGACAATAACATTGCAAGGCGGACAACTTTTCAGTCCACTTTTTGGACAGATGAATACAATGTCGCAACGTATGATAAAAACTTACACAGGCTTAACGCTAATAAGTTTTGGACTGTTCAAGCTGGCGGGACTAAGTTTTTGGGACGCGCTATTAATGGCAATGCGTTGCATATCGACAGGTGGCGGCGATTTTTTCCCTGCAAGTTCAAGCGTCTATGTTGAATACGCGGCAATTTTTTCAATGTTACTTGCCTGCGGAAATTTTTTATTGTACTACAGACTGATTCAGACTTTGCCTCCTCCGCGCAGTAACGTTAAGGAAAAATTTTTTCAGCGCGTAATAAATTACGTTAAGCGGCTACGGCAAAATTTTTTTGACAACGTTAAAACTTTTTTTACGAACTCGGAAGTAAAATTTAGCTTAGGAATAATTTTTTTCAGCGTCATAATAATTTTTTTCGTAGCGATGAATCGAGCGCCGCAAGGTGATTCGCTAAACATTTTCAGTCACTCAATTTTTCACGTCATTTCATATTTAAGCACGACTGGAATAAATTTAGTGGACTTCGACACGGTACACGACTTCGACAAATTTTTAATTTTTTTAATGGCGATTTTGGGCGGCTGTATGGGTTCGGTAACTGGCGGCTTAAAAATGATGCGCGTTTTAGTGTTGCTGAAAACTGCGGCGGCGGAAGTTCAAAAGACAATTCATCCGCATATGATAACTAGTATTCGCATCAACAATAACGCCGTGCCGCCATCAATCGTTGGACGCATACTAGGATTTTTTTTTATAGGGTGTATAACTTTGTTCATAAGTTCGGCGTTGTTAAGTTTTATGGGACCAAAATTTTCAGAAGCAGTTGCAATGTCAGCGGCTTGCTTGACGAACGTGGGAACTCTGCCGCAAATTGTCGACGCGAATATTTTTTTGCGCTTGCCAGACGTAGCGAAAATTTTTTGTTCGCTAATTTTGATTGTCGGCAGGATAGAAATTTTTGCGCTACTTATTTTAATTGCTAGCTTTAAACCTAAGCACGGACAGCGTAAATGGTAGCTAGGTGGTAGAAAAATTAAAGTTAAAAATTTTTAAAACGTTGGAAAGAAAGGGGCGCGCAAGGACGCGCGCCCGTCCGCACAAACGACGTGATGTCGTTT
>CAMJAZ010000272.1 GCA_946403735.1 uncultured Selenomonadales bacterium | reverse complement strand
TCGTTATCGATATGATTGTTGCAACGACGCTTATGTCAATGGGTATGATGATGTTACCGCCTGTTATGATTTCCCTGCCATTCAAAATTCTACTGTTCGTAATGATTGACGGCTGGCACTTGCTAATAAACTCAATAATTCTAAGTTTTCGATAGGAGGAAACATTTTGCGCTTTGAATCTTATGCACAAGAATTTGAAGATTTAATCCTCTACTGCGCACTTAAGGACGCTACGAGGGGGGGTAGACGGTTTCTATATTGATGTTGGAGCGAATGACCCTACCGAAATTAGCGTGACGAAATTTTTCTACGATCACGGTTGGCACGGAATTAACATTGAGCCGTTGACTGACAAGTGCGCGTTACTGATTGAACAGCGCCCGCGTGATATAAATTTGTGTATTGGTCTTGGTAAAGAGTCTGGCAAAATTGATTTAATGGGCGACGGTACGGGTGCTACTTTTTCTGATGAAGTATCTAAAGATTGGAAATTTACAGCTAAGCGCAGGTTGAAGAAAATTTTAACGTTGTCGGAAGTTCACGAAAGATATTGCGACCCTAAGCAAGATATTCATTTCTGCAAAATTGACGTTGAAGGCTTTGAGCGTGAAGTTTTGGAAGGCATTAAAGATTGGAAAAAATTTCGTCCATGGATTTTCGCGATAGAAGCGACGTTGCCAGGAACGTCTATCCCTTGTCACGATAAGTGGGAAGATATTTTGCTGGATAACGATTACACACTAGCTTTTAACTTTGGAATAAATCGCTACTACATTGATATTGAACGTGAATATTTAATGCAAGGCTTTCAAAAGATTGGGCAATTCTTAACACAAAATGAAATTTTTAAAATGACAATGCAAAGAGTAAATTTTAAATAAAATTTTAATGGAGGGCGGCGCGATGTCAGCAGATTTAGTAATACAGCTTGCACAAGAAGCGTTAATGGTCGTACTGATAGTTTCAGCGCCGATGCTCGGTTTAGGCTTAACTGTCGGTTTAATGGTCAGCGTCTTTCAAGCTACGACTTCCATTCAGGAACAAACTTTAGCGTTCATACCGAAAATTATCGCTGTATTCGTGGCAATTTTAATTTTTGGTCCCTGGATGCTTAGCTTAATGGTAGAATATTTTTCAGGAATTTTTGTAAACATTCCTATACGAATTACTTAGCTTGTAGCAAAATTTTCTAGCAACTACTAACTACTAACTACTAACTAAATGGAGATTCGGCATTGACGGAGATAGATTTTTTTGACGTACTGCAAGGACAAATTGCGGCATTTCTGCTTGTACTCACTCGTACTAGCGGAATTTTTTTTGTGTCGCCATTTTTCGGCAGTATGAATATCCCCGTAACAATTCGCGCAGGTACGGCGTTTGTCATGACGATTTTAATTTTTCCCGTGCTGATTGAGGAAATGACTGTTGAAGCGCCTGCAACCGTCGTTATGTTCGCGGCGCTCGTCATACAGGAACTTTTTATCGGCTGGCTAATCGGTTTTGTCGGTTACATTATCTTAGGCGCAATAAATATGGCTGGTAAAATTATGGATATGCAAGTCGGCTTTACAATCGCGCAGGTTATGGATCCAACGTCGCATGAACAATCGCCGCTTATAGGTTCATTCCTTTACAACTTGACGATAATTTATTTTCTCGCCGTCAACGGTCATCATATGATTATAGCCGCGCTTATGGAAAGTTTCCGCGCAGTACCGTTTAACTCAATCGTCTGGCATGACTCAATGGCGGATTTTATCGGTAACATTACCAACGGAATTTTTTTGACGGGTATGAAAATTGCAATGCCCGTGACTTTTTCAATCTTACTAACAAATGTCGGTATGGGAATTTTGGCGCGTACCATGCCGCAGATGAATATTTTCGTTATCGGCGTACCGATGCACTTGGTAATTGGTACGGCAATGTTAGCGCTTTTAATGCCGTTTTACGTTTTATTTTTGGATGTGATGTTTGATGACATGTACTCAAATATTTCTACGGCAATTCGGCTCATCTCGCCTTGACGAATTTGAAAAAATTTTAAACAAAAAATTGCACGAAGATAAAATTTTTTCAAGCGAAGAAAATAATTCTACTGAAAAAAATTCTTCTCAACTTCCGCAAAATTTTTTCGATTTACAAAGATTTGCTGAAGGCGATAAAACTGAAGAGCCTACCGCTAAACGTCGCGGTGACGCTAGAAAAAAAGGTCAAGTTGCTAAAAGTCAGGAGCTTAACACAGCGTTTGTACTTTTGGCTGGCTTTTTAGTTATAAAAATTTTTTGGGAATATATGTACGTCAACGTCGCCGAATATTCCGCGTATATTTTTGGACACCTTCACGAAAATGGAACGTCGGTTGATGACGTGATGAAAATTTTTTTGGACATTGTCAACGTAATGGTTACGACGGCATTTCCCGTGATGATTGGCGTTTTACTTTTCGCGCTAGCCGTCAACGTCTATCAAGTCGGCTTTATGATTTCGACTGAACGCCTTGAACCTAAGCTAAGCAATTTAAATCCAATTAGCGGTTTCGGCAGATTATTTTCAAAACGTGCGCTCGTCGAACTTGTCAAGTCACTGTTTAAAATTATCGTCATTGGATTTTTTCTGTACCTTTATCTTAAAGATGAAATTCCATTTATGCCGTATTTTATCTATTACGATTTGGAGTACAGCTTGGCGGAAATTGCCGATAAAATTTTTGTCATGGCATTTCAAGTTATCGCCGTTATAATGGTTTTGGCGGCGGCTGACTACGCCTACCAAAGGTGGCAAATGACGCAGGATTTGATGATGACTAAGCAGGAAGTTAAAGACGAATATAAACAAATGGAAGGCGATCCGCAGATTAAAGGGAAGATTAAGCAGAAACAACGTCAAATGGCAATGGCACGTATGATGCAGGAAGTTCCAAAAGCTGACGTTATTGTCACGAACCCTACGCATTTAGCTATTGCGTTGATGTACAAAAAAGGAATGGTCGCGCCGCAAATTTTGGCTAAAGGTCAAGATTTAGTTGCTGAAAAAATTAAAGCTAAAGCGCGTGAATATCGCATTCCTATTGTTGAGAATAAGCCGTTGGCGCGGGCTCTGTATGAAACGGTTGAAGTTGGTGACATTGTGCCGCACAATCTTTATCAAGCCGTCGCTGAAGTTTTGGCGTACGTCTACCGCCTTAAAAATAAAAAAGTTCCACCGCCGAAAAATAATTAAGAATTAAGAATTAACCATTACGCATTATTCAGCCTAGCGCTGGGATATGCCGCTCGTTACCATTATTTTTTTATACTACTTTTTTTGGCGAAAAAGATTTTTTTAATGAACTACTTTTTCTTTGGCGCAAAGAAAAAGTAGCAAAAAGAAACATTGCGGCTTTTGGGCTACTGGGAAATGCCGCTTATTACCTTTATTTTTTTATTATTT
>CAMJAZ010000271.1 GCA_946403735.1 uncultured Selenomonadales bacterium | reverse complement strand
CGCAAAAGAAAAGTAGCAAAAGAAAACATAGCGGCATTTGTGCGCCTCGCGTCAAGCGTTTTAGCAATTCAACGTTACCCCGCGTCCATTTGCGCCAATATTTTAACGTTACAGCAGGCGCTTGGAAATGCCGCTAATTACCACCATTTTTAGCTAAAAATATTTATAAACTATTTATTCAACACGTCCTAGTCTCTAGTTTTGTCTTGACCATTAGCAGTAGGTGCAACTTCAACTGGCGCGGGAGGGTCATCCTTATCATTAGGTGTTGGTACAGGCGTCGATGTAGCATTACCAGTGATTGAATAGCGCGTCACCCACGTCGAATAACCTTTGGCAAAAGCGCGAAGGCGTACAAGCCCTTTGTAGGCGGGATCATCATCCTTGATTGACCTGTACGCGCCGTCGTATTCGTCATCTAAATCTGTCCACTTATCGGCGGCAGTCCACATTGAACCAGCGGTAATTCTTTCCGTACCTTGCGGGAGATTGACCGCTTTTTTCATGAAACGAATTTCAAGCACTTGTCCCGAAGAATCTTTTGTCTCCTGCCATTCCCAAACAACTAAGTTTGTACCTTTAAGTTGCATTGTCGTAGTATCAGCAATAACTTTCGTCGTGTTGCCTTTATCGTCAGTATAAGTCCATAAATCAATCCAGCGATCTTTAGCATTTTTGCGGTCAACTTCACCATGTTTGAAGACTTCGTCGACAATCGCCGCGTAAAAATCTTCGTCGAACGCCTTAGAATTTATTTCCTTGACTCGACCGTCAGAAGTCGACCAAATGACTGTACCTTCAGCGTTATAAAAATCTTCACGCGCATATTGTACGGTACGGTTTTGCGGATTGATTTTAAGCAGAGCTAAGCTATATTTCAATACGCTTGAATCTGGCAAGGCATTTGAAATTTTGTACTCTCTAATGGTACTTTCCGCACCTTCAGGCGAATATTCAGTTTTGGTCCACGCCTCAATTTCGGTTGGAACTTCCTTGCCGTCCTCCGTCTTAGCTTTTTTCACTACTTTCACTGATTTGGGATCAAAAAATTTACTGTACTTATCGTCGGCGGAAAGCCAATACCAATTATCATTTTTGGAAGTCTCATCCTCCGCCGCGCAGGCAACGTTACTGATAAGAAAAATAATTGCACCAATTATTGCCGTTACCAAAAAATTTTTTCTCACCAAATGTCACATCCTCTCTGCAGATAATAACGAAATTATTTTATTGCTAAGCTCTTCAATTCCCGTGCCAGTTTTCGTGCTTACGCAGACAGTATCAAGTCCAGAAACTTCTTTTACGGCGGCTGCTAAAGATTTTCCGCCATCAACTAACTTGTCAACTTGCGTGATGACTACGATAATTGCCGCGCCGCTTTTTTTTAACTTACTAAGCCAGCTTAATTCCAACTCGAAAGAATCATTTGAAATAAGCATTAACGCTACTTCGACGCTTTCCGCAGATTTTTCAGCAAACGCGGGCTCGGCATCTACGCCAACTGTATCGACCAGCATAATTTTGCCTACGCCGCCAATTTCCAATGCGCGGTACTTTGTTTCATTCATAATTTTATGGTGGGTTAAAGCGTACATCAGCGCCGATTTTCCGCTTTTTCTCTTCCCAAAAATTCCGACCTGCCGCATAAAGCACGCCCCCTTTTTTAGCCTGTAGCTTGTAGAAATTTTTTTACATTATAGCGTTTTTTTTAATCGGCGTAAAGACAAGCGATCGAAAATCTAAATTAATCTCTATGTAGAGAAACTAAAAGATTTTTTATCAGTTTCGCTAACTCTTCAACTAAAAATTTTTCTGCTATAATCGCGTCAATGCCGTTCCTTTACGTCGGCAAATTTCGACGAAAGGAGGTGTAAAATATGCTCAGTTGGGCAATTGCTTTTGGAGTGGGCGTTCTTTCTGGAATTGTTGCTAACTACATCAGCAAAAAATTTTTTTAACGGCAGACGATAACTCACTGCTCGTCCGTTAAAAATTTAGCGGACAAAACTAAAATCTCCCAAGTAGTTTATCGGCAAAACTGCAAGGGAGATTTTAGTTTGGTGTTCAATATGCTCAGTTGTTGGTTTCATATTTAAACAAAATGTATTTTATCACACAAAAATATTTTTTTCAAGAAATATTTTTTTCTGCTATAATCGCGTCAATGCTACTTCCTTCTCGGAAAGCAAATTTTATCGAGAGGAGGTGTTATTAAATGCTTGAAACGATTGTGGCTATAGCAGTGAACGTCGTGTCGATCCTCATTGGAACGTACATTTACGACCGCTGGTTCAAGTAGCAGAAAATTTTTCCAGTTGCCCTAGAAAATCGATCTCATCAATCGATTAGGCTAACGAAGACCCCGTACAGTTCATCACGCTGTACGGGGTTTTTCTTCGTTGTGTTATTAATGCTTGAAACGATTTTATCTGTTGTCAATTAAGACGTTAAAATTTTAGCAAAATTTTATTAGCCTGTCAAATTTTTGTACATTTTCATAAGCTCCGCTACAATTTCCAATTCGCTAAAATTTTCGTCGAAACCATACGCCGCCATTACTGCCGCGTCATTTTCCATATGCGCCAATCTCAATTCAGGCGGCATTGTAGTTTCATTGTATAGGTATGCTAAAGTTTTGTCGGCAAAATCTGCGCGGACGTCCAAAATTTTTTGCGCCGTCTGTTCAATCAATTCTTTCTGCGCGACACTAGGACTACACCATACAAAATTATTGTAAACAATATCTTTTGAGTAGCGATAACGCATTTCAAGCCGCCCACATACAACGCGCGTCCACGCCATATGTACCGAGCTTGTCAATACGCCAAAATGATACAACGTCGCATTCGGAATTATCAATACTAAATTGCTGGCGATTGTATTTGCGTCGACAAATCCTATTGGAATGTAACGGCGATTTTCCGAACTAACAGACGGCACTAAAATATAATTTGTTGTAGGCTGTGCAATTTGGCAAAATAAATGAGGCTTAAGCGCAAATCGTCTTGTAGCTACTGCTTTACTTTCCAATCGAAATTGCATGACCTCCGTAACTTTTTCAGCAATCAGCGGATATTTCATAAATTCTTTTACATCACAATCTTTTAGCCAAATACACCAGCGCTTTTTGCCGTTAATAAATTCTTCCGCGCCGATATATGGACGAATAAATTTTTCTGGCACTTTTTTTTGAAAAAGTTTAATAGAATCAACTTTAATAATTAAATTTCCACCGTCACGCGGCATATTTCCAAAATGCATTGACGGAACATTACAAAGCGGTTCGGAGCGATAGTCAATAGAAATTTGCGGCGCGTCCAAAAGGTACGAATTGATATTCTGCGCGGAAATATCGTTTTTGCCGTCGTAGATAATTTTTTTTCTGCGTGACTTCATAGCAAAACCGATAATGACGCAATGAACCGCCGCCATATTTTCA
>CAMJAZ010000270.1 GCA_946403735.1 uncultured Selenomonadales bacterium | reverse complement strand
GCCATTTTAAAAAATCGTCAATAGCTGAAAAAGGTTCGTCGAGCAACAAAAATTCAGCGTTAGACATAAGCACCCGCGCAAAAGCAACGCGCTGTTGTTGACCGCCGCTAAGTTTGTGCGGAAATTCATTTTCCAAGCCCGTCAACTGAAAACGTTCAAGATTTTCTTGCAAGCCGCGCAGTTTTGACTTTTTATCACCGACGGCGGCAAACAAAATATTTTCGGCAACCGTCATATTCGGGAAAAGCGCGTAATTTTGAAAAAGGTAGCCGACACGTCTTTTTTGAGGAGGCAGGTTTATTTTAGCGTCACTGTCAAAAAGTACACGCCCGTTCAAAGTGATTTTGCCTTCGTCAGGTTTTTCAATGCCGGCAATACATTTCAGCGTGATACTTTTGCCGCAACCAGATGCGCCGAGCAATGCGAAAACTTCATTGCCGGTGTTGAATGTTACGTCCAGAGTGAAGTTTCGTAATTTCTTTTTAATCGATATACTTAAATCCATATTGCTCAAAAATTTTTTTAGCCGCATCACTTTTTACGAAGTTTAGAAAATTTTTCGCGGCGTCAAGATTTTTTGTAGTGTTGATGATAGCGGCGGGATAAATAACGGGCTTGTGAGAATTTTTTGGAGCGACTGCAACGATTTTCACTTTATCGGAAACGGCGGCGTCGGTAGCATAAACAATGCCACAATCCACGTTGCCAGTCTCTACCCATGACAAAACTTGCCGAACATCAGAGCCGTAAACCGCCTTAGTTTTTACCGCGTCAAGAATGTCAAGCGCCTTCAATATTTCTTCGCTATATTGACCAACGGGAACCCCCTTTGGTTCACCGAGTGCCACGCGCTGAATATTTTCCTGCGTTAAATCTTCAAAGGCTGAAATATTTTTATCGCTGTAACTTGGAACAATCAGCACGATTTCATTTTCCAAAATATTTTTTCGCGTACCGTCAATAAGGCTACCTGATTTTTCCAGCGAGTCCATTTGATTCTGTGCGGCAGAGAAAAATAAATCTGTTTCTCCGCCATTTTCAATCGCTTGTTGAAGTGCGCCGCTTGATCCGAAGTTGAAAATAATTTTTACGGCGGGATTATCCTTTTCATAAGCCGAAGAAATTTCTTTCATTGCGTCGGTTAAACTTGCCGCCGCCGCAACGTGAAGTTCTGAAGATTTTTTTTCAGATTCGGAGTTTTCGCCGCAACCTGAAATTAACAGCAACATTAAAAACATTACCAGTAATTTTTTCAATAAATATCATCTCCTGCGACAAGATACCACAAATTTTTTGAAATTGGAAGTGACTTTTATCACATACATCATCAAAATTTTTTGATAAAATAAAAAAAAATAAGGGAGTGATAGTGTGGGTAGCATTTTAAAAAAATTTAAGTATCTCATACCGAAAGAAAAATCCGTCAATGAACATCAACAAATTCACGAAGGTGGGCGGGAATGGGAAAGTATGTATCGCGACCGCTGGTCTTTCGACAAATGCGTAAGGTCAACGCACGGCGTAAATTGCACCGGCTCTTGCAGTTGGAATATCTACGTTAAAAACGGTCTTGTAGCTTGGGAAAATCAAGTTCACGATTACCCCGAAACGTCGCCTGATATGCCAGACTTTGAACCGCGCGGCTGTCCTCGCGGTGCAAGTTTTTCGTGGTATCTTTACAGCCCGCACAGAATAAAATATCCGTATCTTCGCGGAGAACTTGCCGAATTGTGGAGGGCAACGCGTCCGAATTTTCCCAACGCATTGGCGGCGTGGCAGAGTATCGCGAATGAACCTGCCAAAATGAAACGCTACAAAGAAGCGCGGGGTATGGGCGGTTTTGTTCGTTCAAATTGGGACGAAGTTTCAGAAATAGTTGCGGCAAGTTTACTTCATACAGTGCAAAAATACGGTCCCGATAGAATCTTCGGCTTTTCCGTCATACCTGCAAAATCTATGTTGAGTTATGCGGCAGGTCTTCGTTTTGTCCAACTTATGGGCGGAGCGGGTCTTTCTTTTTATGACTGGTATGCGGATTTACCGCCTGCAAGCCCGCAAGTTTGGGGAGATCAAACAGACGTACCCGAATCCAGCGACTGGTTTAACGCAGGATACATAATTACTTGGGGCTCGAATGTTCCTTTGACACGAACTCCCGACGCACATTTTTTGACGGAGGCAAGATACAAAGGTACAAAAGTCGTATCGATCGCGCCTGATTATGCCGAATCCACAACCGTTGCCGACACGTGGATAAATTTGAAAACCGGCAGTGACGCCGCACTTGCAATGGCAATGGGACACGTCATTTTGAAAGAATATTATTGGGGCGAACCTGCCGAATTTTTTGTTGACTATGCGCGAAGATTTACTGACTTTCCTTTTCTCGTTACGCTGACTGAAAAAGACGGCAAGTACCAACTTGACAGATTTTTAAACGCAAAAGACTTCGGACGTACCGATAAGCACGCGGAATTTAAACATTACGTTATCGACGAACTTACCGACAAACTTGTAATTCCAAACGGCACAATGGGCGATCGTTGGGATCGTCAAAACAAATGGAATCTGCGCGAAGAAAATTCAGATACGGGCGAAGAGATTAAGCCTAAGCTTTCAATTCTGCGCGAACGTGATGACGCGGTTGAAATTATTCTGCCTTACTTCGGCAACGACAGAGGCAGTAAGCCTTCGCTAATTCGCAAAGTTCCCGTCAAAAAAATCAAAACTCCAAGCGGCGTTAAAATCGTTACGACGGTTTACGATTTGACGCTGGCAAATTACGGCATTGATACTGGCATTGGCGGCGATTTTGCAAAGTCTTATGAAGACGATATGCCCTATACGCCGAAATGGCAAGAAAAATTCACGGGCGTAGGTTCTGAAATGGTTATTCATACTGCGCGTGAATTTGCTGATAACGCCTTGAAAACGCACGGACGAACAATGGTTATTATGGGCGGCGGCATTAATCACTGGTATCATGCTGATGTTATCTATCGTACAATTTTAAACTTGCTGATGTTTTGCGGATGTGAAGGTCGAAACGGCGGCGGCTGGGCTCACTACGTCGGTCAAGAAAAGTTGAGACCTGCCGAAGGTTGGGCGCGAATCATGACAGGTACCGATTGGCAAGGCGGCGCGAAACTTCAAAACAGCACTTCATTTTACTATTTCGCAACGGATCAATGGCGAAGTGACGAAATGGATTGCGCTGAACTTACTCCGCATTTTGAAAAGTCGCGTTATCGTCATCCTGGCGATTACAACGTTTTGGCGGCGCGTCTCGGTTGGTTGCCGAGCTATCCCACTTTTAACAAAAGCGGTCAAAAAATTTTCGACGAGGCTAAATCCGCCAGCTTTGAAGGCATTGACAATATCAAAAAATTTGTTGCCAAAAGTTTGAAAGATAAGACGTTGGAATTTGCCGTTGAGGATCCCGATAATCCCGTAAA
>CAMJAZ010000269.1 GCA_946403735.1 uncultured Selenomonadales bacterium | reverse complement strand
TTCGCCAAGCTGGAAAGTTACGTACAAAAACGGCTGAATGATGCATTTGACGCGGTTGTCATTGCCGATTATGAAAAAGGCGTCTGCACGGAATTTTTCTGCGCCGCCGTCATAAAAGCCGCCCATAGTCACGGTGTCCCCGTCGTAGTTATGCCGTACGGTCAACGCTGGATTAAGTACGCGCAGGCAGATTATCTTACGCCGAACATTGCCAAGATTAATAAAGTTATGTTAAATCCAGTCAACGGTGCAGATAATGACGCGGTGGAACGTGCTAGCCGGTACGTAATGCGAAAATTCAAAGTGAAAAATGTTTTGGCGACGCGCTCGGCTTACGGTGTATCGCTGGTTACGGAAAATGATGTTGTCCATATTCCCACAAAGTTTCAAGAAGTTTTTGATAGCGCAGGTGCCGCTGATACAGTAGCCGCTATTTTTGCAATGGCATTAGCTGGCGGGCTTAAACCGTCGGACGGAGCTTTCATCACGAACATTGCGGCAGGAGTCGTCATTTCAAAATCTGGTACTTATGCCGTAACTCGTGACGACATTTTCAAAGCCTTAGGGCTGATTTGAATTAAGAATTTAGAATTAGGAATTAAGAATTTAAAATTTATAGGAGCGTAAAATGGCTATACTCGAAATAAAAACTGCAGGCGATCCTGTTTTAAAACAACGCTGCAGTGAAGTTGAAAAAATTGATAAACGTTTGAGAAATCTTTTAGACGATATGGCGGAGACAATGTACGCTAGCGAAGGCATTGGAATTGCCGCGCCGCAAGTTGGCGTACCTATCCGCGCAGTTGTCGTCGACGTGGATAAAAAGCGCTACGATTTAATTAACCCCGTCATCACGTACCGCGAAGGTTCAGTTGTCGACTCTGAAGGCTGTTTGTCCTGTCCAAATCTTTTTGGTGACGTTGAACGCGCTGAAAAAATTCGTGTCAAGTACATTTCACGTTTTAATAAAGTTCGTGAAATGGAGGTGGAAGGTCTTTTAGCACGTTGCATTCAGCACGAAGTCGATCACCTTGACGGCAAACTTTTCATTGACATTGCGCAAAATATTACTCGCGGCAAAATTCAACGCGATAAGACAAAATAATTTTCAATTTAAATTTCAAATTACAATTAGCAAAATTTTTACAGGGGGGCGATCTTTTGGTTAAAGAAGAACTTTTAACACTGTTACACGACGAAGAAGTTAGAAGAAAAATTGTAGAGATTGTACGTTTTGGCGTCAAAAGTCCCGCCTCAAAATCTGCGCGGATAGCTGCAATGAAAATTGATTTACTGTTTCTGCTTTGTGATGGAGATATTCGCGAAGAAATTTTAAAAATCGTACAAAGTGACGATAAAATTTCAGCGCAGTCTGCTAAAAATCCTGTTAAGCCTAAAACGTCTGCTAAAGCTACGCCGCAAACTGAAAAACCTAAACAAATTACGTCAACTGGTGCAGACACTGACATTATGGCGCTTAGAAATAAAATTCGTAGCCGCTTGACGAATAAACCTGCTCCAGAGCCGTCGCCTGTCGTCGAAGATGAAAAAGTTGATGAGCCGTCCGATTTGAAGTTCACATACATTTCCGAAAAGATTTGTCCAATTTGCGAAGAAAAAACACGTATCGTTCAATGTAAAACGCGGCTTGTGGCTGACACGTTGGATATTGATTTTTGTATGCACTATAAAAATTTCAATCCGTACTTGTACACAATCTGGGTTTGTGAAAAATGCGGTTACGCGGCAGATGAAACGCGCTTTCAAGATAGATATGCTGATAAAGTTCGTAAAGGCGTGCGAAAATTTTTGAGTGAAAATGATATGCGTACGCCGTTTGTTGAGACGCGGACAGCTGAAGAGGCGCTGGCTTTTTACGAATCAGCAATTTTTTTCAATGAAACGTTTGAAATGTCCAAAGGTAGACAAGGTGGACTTTATCAGAAAATGGCGTGGATTTGTCGCATTGAAGGCGATGTCGAAAGGGAAAAAGAATATTTGTTGAAGGCGGCTGAACTTTACGAAGTTTCGCTGGATAGTGAACGCTATCCAATCGGTAAAGTTTCAGACACTGCCGCAACGTACATTGTCGCCGTAAATTATTTTATGCTGAAAGAATATGACAAGGCGTCGTATTATTTGAATCAGATTGTTGGCAATCCCAATTTGCGATCGACTGCGCCCAAAATTCATGAGAAGGCACGGCACATTTGGCAGGATATTCGCGCTATGAAAATAAAAAAATAAAAAAAGTCTGTCGAAAAATTTTTTCTCGGCAAACTTTTTAGTTAGTAGTAAGTAGTGAGTAGTTAGTAGTTTTTTCACTACTTACTTTTTATTTTGTTCGTAAGTAAAGGCGGCACGCAAAATCGTTTCTTCATCAAGCGCCTTTCCAATAAGCTGAAAACCGATTGGCAAATTATTTTTTGTAAATCCACACGGTACGGAAATTCCAGGCAAGCCAGCTAAATTAAGCGGCACAGTGCAAACGTCCTGCAAATACATTTTCAGCGGGTCGGAAATCATTTCACCAATTTTAAACGCGGCAGTTGGTGCAGTCGGCGCCAGTATAACGTCAACTTTTTGGAAAGCGTCAGTAAAATCTTTTTGAATCAGCGTCCGAACTTTCAGCGCCTTCAAATAATAGGCGTCGTAGTAGCCAGCACTAAGCGCGTAATTTCCGATAATGATTCTGCGTTTAACTTCTTCGCCGAAAAGTTTGGAGCGTGTATTCTTCATCATCTCAACAACGTCCACGCCGTCAACACGTTCACCGTAACTTACGCCGTCATAGCGTTCAAGATTAGTTGCCGCCTCCGCAGGTGCAATGAGATAGTAAGTTGAAATGGCAAATTCCGTATGCGGCAAACTTATTTCAGAAATTTCCGCGCCAAGACTTTCAAAAACTTTCGCCGCGTCGCGTACAGATTTTTCTACGTCGCTATCAATGCCCTTGACAAAATATTCTTTCGGCAGACCAATTTTCAAGCCCTTCACGTCAGCAACTAAACTTTTCGTGAAGTCGGGAACATTTTCATTTGTCGACGTTGAATCCATTTCATCATGCCCAGCGATGGCGTTTAAAACTTCCGCGCAGTCCGTCACGTCACGGGTTATCGGTCCAATTTGGTCAAGTGACGACGCATAAGCTACAAGCCCGTAACGCGAAACCCTACCGTAAGTCGGCTTGAGACCTACGACGCCGCAAAAACTTGCAGGTTGACGAATTGAACCGCCTGTATCAGAGCCCAACGCGAAAATGGCTTCACCTGCCGCAACTGCCGCCGCACTACCGCCAGAACTGCCGCCAGGTACGCGCTCAACGTCGTGAGGATTTTTTGTCACGTGAAAGCCAGAATTTTCCGTCGAGCCGCCCATTGCAAATTCGTCCATATTTGCTTTACCAAGTACAACAGGATTTTGCGTAGAAAGTTTATCAATGACCGTTGCATTGTACGGC
>CAMJAZ010000268.1 GCA_946403735.1 uncultured Selenomonadales bacterium | reverse complement strand
CTTATGAACTTGACAGAAGACCATATTTTTAAAGATGTTACGATTGACGTTTCAAGTGTTGATGCTTCAGCTAAGACAGCAAGAGATCTCGACAAAGCATTGACACGTGCACTGTATCAGCAAACGGAAATCGGTAGCCTTCAAGAAAGACTTGACTTCACGTCAGAAAATCTTCAAATGGTGTCCGATGAAACAACTAGCGCACTTAGTACGATTCAAGATGCTGACATGGCTAAAGAAATGACTAACTACGTTAAAAATAACGTGCTTATGCAGGCAACGCAAGCAATGATGGCGCAAGCAAATACTACGTTGGCGTCATTCATTGATTTAATTAAACCACAATAAAACTTTGAAAACTTCATTTGTAAGCTTAGGAAAAATATACTTGCAAAATAGTTTAATTTATGCTAACATAATCGACGGTGGAGTTACCTTTGGGCGAAGGTAACGGAAAAATATTTGGCGGCGAAAAAACGAGGGTGTTCGGAATTGCCCTCGTTTTTCACGTTACGGACAAATTTTTCTTAATTAAGAATTAAGAATGTAGAATTAAGAATTAAAAAGCTAAAAACTAGAATGGAGGCAATTTTTATGCGTGAATTAGAATTAAAGTACGGCAACAATCCTAATCAAAAACCTGCGCGGATTTTTATGGAGTCTGGCGAAATTCCGTTTGAAGTTTTAAACGGCAAGCCTGGCTACATAAATCTTTTGGACGCGCTTAACGGTTGGCAACTCGTAAGCGAACTTAAAGCCGTGACGAATCTTCCTGCGGCGGCGTCATTCAAACATACAAGTCCCGCAGGTGCGGCAGTTGGTCTTCCACTTGATGACGTGTTGAAAAAAATTTACTTCGCGGATAAAGATTTAAGCCCAGTTGCTACCGCTTATGTTCGTGCGCGTGGCGCTGACAGAATGAGTTCATACGGCGATTTTGCAATTTTGTCCGACGAATGCGACGAATCAACCGCCTTGTACCTCAAGCGCGAAGTCAGCGACGGAATTATTGCGCCTTCCTACACCGATAAAGCATTGGAAATTTTGAAGTCCAAGCGTAAAGGTTCATACCTTGTGCTGAAAATTAATCCTGACTACGTGCCGCCGACGATTGAACGTAAACAACTTTTCGGCGTAACTTTTGAACAGTTGCGAAATGATATAAAAATTTCTACGGAATGCTTGCAAGATATTCCTACAAAGAATAAAATTATCCCTGCCGATGCGCAACGCGATTTAATGATTGCACTGATAACTTTGAAATACACGCAGTCAAATTCCGTTTGCTACGCGAAAGACGGACAAGCTATCGGTATTGGTGCTGGTCAACAAAGCCGCGTACATTGTACTAGACTTGCAGGAAACAAAGCTGACTTTTGGTTTCTGCGTCAAAGTCCACAAGTTTTAAATCTGCCGTTTAGGTCTGACGTTAAGCGCCCCGACCGTGATAACGCTATCGACGTTTATATTGGCAATGAAAGTGATGATTTACTTAATGGCGATTGGCAAAGAATTTTCACCGAACGTCCAAATAAATTTACTGACGCTGAAAAAATTGCGTGGCTGAAAAATCTGCGCGGCGTGTCATTAGCGTCTGATGCATTCTTCCCATTCGGCGACAATGTTGAACGCGCCCATAAATCTGGCGTTGAATTTATCGCGCAAGCTGGCGGTTCAGTTCGTGACGACAACGTCATTGAGACGTGCGACAAATACAATATCGCAATGGCTATGACGCATATCAGATTATTCTACCATTAAGGAGCGAAAAAATTTTGCTGAACTACCGAAAAAATATTAACGCAATGCCTTCTTATGACGGAATAGAAAAAAATTACAGAATAAAAGTTAATGCTAATGAATCCACTTTAAATTTGCCACCGCTTGTTGAAGAGCGCGTCTTAAATCGGCTGTACCATGTAGCCTTCAATCGTTATCCCAATGAAGAATATTATTCGCTGGTTGAACAAATTGCGCGTAACTTTTCCGTCAAGGAAGAGCAAATTTTGTTGGGCAACGGTTCAAGCGAAATTATCGAAAAAGTTTTTCATACATTCGGCGGCGACGGTCACAAAGTTGTATTTCCCGTACCAAGCTTTTCTATGTACAAAATTTACGCGAAGGCGGCTGATTCGCAAGCTGTACCGTTTGACCTTGATAAAAATTTTGACATTGACGTTGACAAATTCATTAAAACTGTTCAAGACTCCCGCGCAGATTTAGCCGTCATTTGTAACCCAAATAATCCTACGGGCAATGCCTTGACGGTTGATGACGTAGAAAAAATTGCCGCGTCGATTAATTGCGCATTTTTGCTTGATGAAGCCTACGTCGAATTTTACGGGCATAGTGCATTTAAACTTGTGGCTAAGTATCCCAACTTAATCGTAGCACGAACTTTTTCTAAAGCTTATGGAATGGCTGGAGCGCGTGTCGGCTATATGATTGCCAATGCTGACGTGACGCGAATGGTAGGAAAAACTTTTATGCCGTACCATATGAACACGTTGAGTTTAGTAGCGGCTGACATTGTCTACCAAATGCGTGATGAATTTACACCGCGAATCCAAATAACAGTTGCCGAGCGTAAAAGAATTTCTCAACTTTTGAAAATGATTCCCGCGCTTGAAGTTTTTCCTTCACATACGAATTTCATTTTGATTCGTCACGAAAAAGCGGAAAGGCTTAAAAATTATCTTGAAAGCGTTGATATTGGCGTAAGATATTTTTCACCGTCCGCGCAGGGGCTTAAAAATTGTCTGCGCCTTTCAATGGGTACACGTGAAGAAAACGACGAAGTCTTCAAAGTCATTTCAGATTGGCTGAATACAGATTAGGAAAGGAGTTTTTGGGTATGTTCAGCAAGTTTTGGAAAAAGGCTAGCCTGCACGGGGGGGGGTAGTTGTATTTTTAACTATCTTTGCAATGCTTTTTTTACCTAGCAACAATACTGCTTTTGCCAAAATTGATAATGGAGCGTACCTTGTAGCGGCGGCAAATAATTCCTCAAATAAAACTAATAACACTACCAATAAGCCAAATAATTCATCAAACAAACCTATGAGTGCAGATGAACACGCTAAACAGGGAAATATTTACTATAATCAACAAAAATACACAGACGCTATAAAAGAATACAAAGAGGCTATAAAATTAGACGTAGACAATCCAGAATATTACACTAGTCGAGGATTTACGTATATTGAATTAGAAGATTATGGTGCGGCAGAAAAAGATTTTAATTTAGCTATTAGTAAGGATAATTCTTATGCACGCGCTTATAGGGGACGAGCGAGGCTTTATAAAAAGCAAGGAGAATATAAAGCGGCAAAAATCGATTTCCTTAAAGCGGCTAATTTCTACTATAAACAAAAAGAATACACTGCGGCTAAGAATGATTTTAAAAATGCTCTGGAAATTGATAACCGTTGTGCAGAGGCTATATTCAATTTAGCAATTATTGCTAATGATAT
>CAMJAZ010000267.1 GCA_946403735.1 uncultured Selenomonadales bacterium | reverse complement strand
ATGAAGCAGGAATGGGACATAAAAGTTTTAACTTTTTATAAGTTCTCAGTAACGGCGCAAATAAATAATGACTGAAATAACTGAAGATATTGCCGATACTATGGTTAGGATCGCAATGGACGCAATGAGAAATTCCTATATCGATCATGATGGGATAGCGGCTGGCGCTTGTGTCTTAAGTGCAGACGGTACGCTCTACAATGGTTGCAGAATTGACCACCCCATACCGTTTTTGAGCGTTTCTGCGGAAATGGCGGCAATGATTAAGGCGATTGTTGACGGTAAGCGCGAATTTGACGGACTTGCCATTATTGCTGACATTGACGGCTTTTACGTGCCAGATGAAAATACCTACGAATTTTTGGTAGAAATGCAAGTTCCTGAAATTGTTTTCGCAGATCTCGATGGCAACGTAAAAATTATGTCACTTAGTGAAGTTGAACCGTACAGACCGCGCCGCAGGGATTAAATTTAAATTAACTTGAACAGTAAAAAAAACGTCGAACAAATCACGTTCGGCGCTTTTTTAGTTTTAGACGTTGCAAGTTTAAATCGGCGAATCGTTGACAGTTTAGCGGCAAATTGTTATTATTATATTCAGAATTTTTGTTGAGGTAAAAAGTTTATGGTGCATGAATATTGCAAAATCTTGCCAGACACAGAAAATATTGTCGTCACGTTTACTCCTAGTTTGTGAAATTTTTATTTTGAACCTACTTTTTCTTTTGGCGCAAAAGAATTGTCCTTGCGCGCCCCACATTTTTCAAAGTTTAACTTATTTATTAAAGTTTATAAAATATTCTTGTAAAGGAGGGAAATTCCGTTGGACGTAGCAATTATAATGGGCAGTGACAGCGACTGGAAAGTTATGAAAAAGTCTGTTGAAGTGCTAAAAGACTTTGGCGTAAGCGTCGACGTGACAGTTGCGTCTGCTCATCGTACACCGTACAAAGTTCAAGAGTTTGTGAACAGTTGCGACGCGCAAGGCGTGAAAGTTTTCATAGCTGCGGCAGGTTGTGCGGCACATTTAGCGGGCGTCATTGCATCCTACACTACAAAGCCTATTATCGGCGTTCCCATTGCCGCTGAACCGTTGAAAGGTTTAGACGCGCTTTTAAGTACAGTTCAAATGCCGCCAGGCGTTCCCGTTGCTACAATGGCTATTAATGGCGCGAAAAATGCCGCTATCTTCGCAGTTGAAATTCTTGCTCTATCGAGTGACGAAATTAAACAAAAACTTGATGAGTTCCGCGCTGATATGGTTAAAGAAGTGGAACGTAAAGCGGACGGCGTAAAACACGCTTTCGCTGAAATATATAGTTAGTTGCTAACAATTTCAAGGAGGTCTGATTATGAACAAAGGCGAAGTTATGTACGAGGGCAAGGCAAAAATTATGTACGCCACTGACGAACCCGACAAAGTTTTAGTTTATTTTAAAGATGATGCAACTGCCGCTAATGGCGAAAAACACGGCGTCATTCAAGACAAAGGCATCATCAACAACAAAATCAGTGAATACTTTTTCAAACTGTTGAAGTCTAACGGCATTAACAGCCACTTCATTGAAGTTGTTTCCGATCGTGAAATGGTCGTTAAACTGTTGCGTATGATTTCCCTTGAAGTTGTAGTCCGCAACGTTGCTGCTGGCAGTTTGGCAAAACGTCTTGGGCTTGAGGAAGGTACGCCGCTTAAAGTTCCCGTACTTGAATATTTTTATAAAAGTGACGAACTTGGCGACCCTATGCTGAATCGCTATCACATCATGGCGATTGACATTGCCCGCGTACATGAACTTGATGAAATTGAACACATTGCTTTCTGCGTCAACACAATTTTGAAAGACAATCTGCGCTCTAAAAATATTGATTTGATTGACTTCAAGCTGGAATTTGGACGCGACGACAAAGATAAAATTGTTTTGGCAGATGAAATTTCGCCTGATAACTGTCGTTTCTGGGATATGGCGACGCATGAAAAATTGGATAAAGATCGTTTCCGTCACGATATGGGCGGCGTTGAAGAAGCGTATAAAGAAATGTTGACGCGCTTAACTATGTAAATTTTTATTTTTGTTGGCGGTTGAGAAAATTTTTATCTTGACCGCCATTTTTTAAATGGCTAGGAGGAATTAAAATGTTAAAGAAATTGTTTGCAATTTTAATCGTCGGTTTAGCAATAACCTGCGCGGGAATTACAAAAGTTGAGGCGGCGGAAGTTTACGTCGGCACGTCTCCTGCTACGGGCTGGGACTGCTACGTTTTGACGCAGACGATTAGCCGTTCTGGCGGAAATACTTATGTCACGTTGAAAATGTACACGCAAAACGGCAATGAACGTTACAGCGACTATAGATTCTGGTATGATTCACAACGCGACGTTATGCGCTTTTCAAATGACAGCGGCTACAGCGGCATTGCCAATCGCTACGAAACGCCGATTGAATGGGAAATGATTCAAGTAATAAGAAATTATTAACGGCTTTAATTGTTTAGGAATGTGATATTTATGAATGAAAGCAAAGTTTTTGATGATGAAAGCAGAAAACTTGCAGAAGAATTTATCGCTCAACTTAAGCGTGAAGGCGTGGTCTTTAAAAAGTCTGATAAAGATTCTTCGTACTATGAAGAAATTACGAAAAAAGATCTCGAATCCTATCAGAAGTTGCTTGATACGGGAATTGTTGATATGTTGTTGAAAATGTAGTGGAGAAAAATCATATGCACACAAATTTTGAAATTTCTTTAGACGACGTGTTGATTAATGAATTTAATGAAAAAGAAATTTGTGATTATCTCGAACGTCTTCAAAACAAAGCGCAAAATTTTCTTTACAATTCCAAAATGCCGCCAGAAATTTACCTCAACGCTACGATTTACGCTTATTGTTGTCGCAACATAATTGCTGACTTGGCAAAATTCCGTAACCTTCAAGTTTTAACGTCTGAAGACAACGTTAAACTTAACGCTTACACGGCGGCTTGGTGGATTAGGCGCAAACCTTTTCAACACAAAGAAAATTGTTCAAAAAATTTTTTGTACGTGATTGAATCTTTCGCCGCTACGCTTTTATTTCAATCCAGCCATTTGTACGACAAAACTACTGGACAATACACGGTAAGTAAAGATAAACTTGCCAATATTGCGCGTCAACTTATGAACTATTTAAAATTCCAGCAAGTAACTGCGCAGTCTTTAGAATTATTTTTAAATGGATTAAATTTTTGAAGGAAGTTTTAATGGAAAGAATGACTTACAAAGATTCGGGCGTCGACATTGACGCAGGAAACGAATCAGTTAAACTTATAAAAGACGCGGTTAAATCGACGTACCGCGAAGAAGTTTTAGGCGATTTAGGCGGATTCGGTGGACTTTTCGCGCTTAAAAATTATGATGAGCCGATTTTAATTTCAGGTACTGACGGCGTCGGTACGAAATTGAAAATTGCCTTCCGCCTTAACAAACACGATACGATTGGGCAGGACGCCGTTGCAATGTGCGTGAATGATATTCTTGTAC
>CAMJAZ010000266.1 GCA_946403735.1 uncultured Selenomonadales bacterium | reverse complement strand
GATGTTTATCGGAAGAATTTAAAATATACGGAGATAGGCGATGGATGATAATTTGAAATTTTTTACTAATGAACCGGAAAGAGATTTATACGGTAAATTTCAAACACTTTTGCGTGGCGATACAAATTTTTTTGATGTCATAGTGGGGTATTTTCGGACGAGCGGATTCTTTTTGATGTGCGACGCTCTGGAGTCAGTAAAAAAAATCCGAATCCTTGTGGGATTGAACGTCGATAAACTTACAGCGCAGATTTTAAGTGGTGTTATATATTCGGGAAGTATTTTTTCGCCGACAGTGAAAGTTGCGAAGGAAAATTTTTCAAAGTCAGTCAAAGGTGAGTTTGATGATTCTGATGTGAGCTATGAAGTTGAGTACGGAGTAAGAAAATTTTTGGATTGGTTGGCTTCAAGTAAGTTGGAAATTAGAATTTACACGGAGGCTCCACTACATGCAAAAGTTTACGTTGCACGGAAATCGGAAAATGAAATAACGGAAAATGTAGACAGCGTTATAACCGGCTCAAGTAATTTTTCTAAGGCAGGTCTCATCAGCAATTTAGAATTCAATCTAGAGCTGAAAGACTATGCGGATGTAAAATTCGCTTATGATAAATTTGAGGAACTGTGGAAATATGGCGAGCCTGTAAATGAGGAATATATTGAGGTCATTCAAAATCAAACGTGGCTCAAAAGTGACATTACGCCCTATGAGATTTATTTGAAGACGCTTTACGAGTTTTTTAAAGAAGAAATCAACGCCGATAAAGAATATTCACTTGAAAACTTGTTACCGGAAAGTTTTATACGACTGCAATATCAAATGGACGCGGTTATTCAGGCGAAAAAGATTCTCGAAGGCTATGGCGGCGTGTTTATTTCTGATGTTGTCGGCTTGGGCAAAACTTATATCTGTGCCATGCTCGCAAAGTTGCTTGATAAAGGTAGAAAGTTAGTGATTTGTCCGCCGGTGCTCGTTAAGCAATGGCAAGATGTTTTGATAAAATTTAATGTTGCCGCAAAAGTCGAATCGCTCGGCAAATTGGATAAAATCATTGAAGACGGAGTAGAGCAGTTTCAATATATTTTTGTTGACGAATCGCATCGCTTCCGTCGCGAGACCACAGAGAGTTTCAGCAAGTTGCACAAAATTTGTTACGGCAAAAAGGTTGTTTTGATTTCCGCGACGCCAATCAATAATTATTCGACGGACATTGAAAGTCAAATTTCGCTGTTCCAATCGAAACACAATAGCACGATAGCCGGAGTACGTGACCTTGAAAAATTTTTCGGCAGACTAGAAAAGAGAGCTAAAAAATTTGAAAAGGGTTCGCCGGAATATTTGAAGCAACTCGCCAAAAACTCAAGAGAAATCCGCGATAAGATTTTGCGCTACATAATGATACGTCGGACACGTAACGAAATTTCAAAATACTATTCCGATGACCTGCAGAAAAACAACGTAACGTTTCCGAAGCTAGGCACGCCTGAACCTGTCACTTATGACTTTGATGATGATATTGATAAAACGTTTTCTGAAACGGTCGAGGTAATAAAGAATTTCAAATATGCGCGATATATGCCGTTGAAATATTTGCCGCCGTCAAAAAAGTATGCACAAATGCAGACGGCACAAAGAAATTTGGGAGGGTTCATGAAGTCAATTCTCGTCAAACGTCTTGAGAGCAGTTTTTTTGCGTTTAAAAATACATTGCGCCGCTTTGAGGAGTCATATCAAAAGTTTATTGAGATGTTTTCAAAGGGCGAAGTGTATATCAGTAAGCAGGTTGATGTTTACGAACTTTTGAATAATGGCGACGAAGATGAGTTGCTGAAACTTGTGGAAGAGGATAAAGCGATGCACTTTAAATCCGCCGAGTTCAGCAAACAATTTATCATCGACTTGCAAAGCGATTTGAGCAATCTGAAACACTTGCGCAAGATTTGGGAGTTAGTCACGAGTGACCCGAAACTCAATCAGCTGAAAAAAGAACTGAAGAGCAATGAAAAATTTCAAGGTAATAAGAAAATTATTTTTACCGAGTCAAAGGAGACTGCCGAGTATCTTTATCGCGAACTGCAAAAAACTTTCGGCGACAGAGTTATAGTTTTTAGCGGCGGCAGTTCGGAAGGTTTGAAAGGAAAAATTGAAAAAAGTTTTGACCCGACGGTTAAAAATCCGGAAGATAAATTTGATTTGCTCGTAACGACAGATGTTTTGGCAGAGGGCGTGAATCTTCACCGCGCAAATTTATTGATAAACTATGACTTGCCTTGGAACCCTACGAGGATTATGCAACGCGTTGGCAGAATCAATCGCGTCGGCACAAAGCACGCTGAAATTTTTGTCTTCAATTTTTTCCCGACCTCAGCGACGAAAAAGCATTTGTCGTTGGAAGAGCGGATACTGGAAAAGTTGCAGATGTTTCATGAAACGCTGGGCGAAGATTTTAAATATCTGTCCGAGTCGGAGGACGTTTCGCCAAAAAATTTGTTCGATACGCTGAACGCGAACTTGAGCGGTGAAGATGACGAAATCAATCCGGAGTTGGAGTATTTGAAAATTATCCGCGAAATAAGGGACAATGATAAATTTCTGTTTGAAAAGATAAAACGACTGCCTAAAAAGGCTCGCACAGGAAAAATTTCCGATAAAGTTGACAGCGAATCAACGTTGACTTTCGCACGAAGCGGAGCTTTAAAAACTTTCTTTATGACAGATGCAAGCAAAACGGAGCAACTTTCATTCCTAGAGGCGATAGAATTTTTGCGTTGCGAGTTTGATGAAAGTCAGGTTCCAATCGGTGAAAAATTTTTTGAGCAATACGCTAAAAACTGCGATGAGTTCAAGATTTTGCTTGAAGAAAACGAAGCCGATATGATTAAATCGACGAGAACGCCAACAAATGTCAAGAAAGTTGTTTCCACGCTAAAAGCTCTTGCCAAATTTCCCGACTTCATCGACGACCAAGAAGAAATTATTCAGAGGATTATCAATGCTCTCAACGAAGGAGACATACCTGCGAGAGATATTCAAAAGATAAATCAAGCTATCAAGTCCGGGGCAACGCCGATTCAGCTGTTCAAAAAAATTTGTGACATTGTCGACGAAAAATATTTGTTCGGCAGACAGCAGGCAGAAGATTTTACCAATCGTCAAAGGCAAGTGATTCTGTCCTGCTCGTTGAAAGGTAGTTGATGTTATATGTCTCGAAAGCAGCAAATTTTTGAGGATGTTTTGCAGGGTGCTTATAGCTTGGAAAAGTTCGCGAGGTTTTCGAGGGAACTTTTTACGGGCTTAAATATTTCTTTCACAAGAGCGCAGAAGCCGCCGCAAAATTTTTCTGAACATATCAAAGAATATTACGTGCTTGGCAGGCAAGATGACATTGCAGTCCTTGCCGTAAATCTGCAAAAAAATAAATCGGTCGAACGCGCCCGCTCTGTGCAGAGAAATTTTGTAAAAGCTGTGATTGAAGATGAAATTGCTGTTGACGGTGCGATTGTTGCTTTTTATTCCGACG
>CAMJAZ010000265.1 GCA_946403735.1 uncultured Selenomonadales bacterium | reverse complement strand
ATGTTTTCTTTTGCTACTTTTCTTTTGCGCCAAAAGAAAAGTAGTTTATAAAAAAGTTAATTATTCAACAGCCCCTAGTAGTTGGTAGTTGGTAGTGAAAATTTTAAACTCTATTCAAGTGCGTAGGAGAACTGCGGCGTGAAGTTTTAGATTTTTGATCTTCAAAAGGTCTATCAACTTCGACAGCAGGTTCATTGCTAGCAGGATTTTCAACATCAGTTTTAGGCTCTTCAGCAGGTTTATTATTTGTGGAAGGATTAGGATTAGTAGAAGGTTTCGGACGTTCAGTAGGTTTATTGTTAGTCTGCTGATTATTTGGCTTGTCACTAGGTTTATTTGTCGAAGGTTTATCAGTAGGCTTTTCAACTTGCGGCGTAGGTTCTTCAATCGTCGGCGGAGTGATTGATTTCAAGCTAAAAATTTTTCCGCCGTTAGCAGTATTTTGTAAGCCGCCGTCAATGTTGAAAAGTAAAACAGCGTCGTCAGCGTTGCAGTAAATTTGTTTTTTAAACTCGTAGCCCATAACTTCGCCGTAAGCAGTTTTAAGCGTCGATTCAGACGCCCGCCATTCAATTTTCGTATTCAGCGCAACGGCAATCGGTACGACGGGCAAATAAGTTATCGTGTCACGAATTACAGCGCGTGAAAGGAAAACTCTACCATTCAATTCAATTTGCGGCAGACGTTGCCCATTAAGTTCGATATTGTACGGCTTGCCAGCGTACGAAGGCTCACCGTCAGACGCTTGAATTTTTTCAGCAATTTCAGCGTCACTTACGAAAGGTGCGACGCCGTAAGGTTCAAGCCATTTGATAACGTCAGCAACTTCAACAGTCTGCCAGCCGTAACCGTCAGGGTAAATGTAATAGACGACGTTGTCATCAGGCGCTTTTTCAACGACGATTCGATTGTAGGTAATTTCGACGGGCGTATTGACTTCGACAGCGTCATAAAGTTCCTCAACGTCTTTTTCCCTCATACGAATACAGCCATTTGAAACGTAATAGCCGATACTGTCAGGCTTATTCGTGCCGTGAATGCCATAGTTGCCTTGAATTTGCATCCAGCGATAGCCGAGCGGATTATTTGGACCAGATGGAACTTCGTATTCGGGATCGGAAGGATCAATCCACGTAGGATTAGTAGCTTTTTCCAAAATTTTATAGTAGCCAGTAGGAGTAGGCGTCGACGTTTTACCAAGTCCAAGCGGGTACATAGCCAATTTTTTATTGCCTTCGTACAGCGTCAAAATTCTGCTAGCTGAATTTATTACAATTTTTCGTTCAGGTTTAGCAGGTTCATTCGTTGCAACTTCCGCAGAATTTTTTGGCGCAGTTTCTTCAGCTTGCGCGGCAGAGAAATTTAAAATCAGTGCTACTCCCAAAATTCCCGCCGCAATTTTTTTTGGCAGTTTACCCCAATTCATTTTTTTACAGCTCCCTTTCAAAAATTTTGTAACAAATACTAACATTTTCGCGGGAAAATTACAACGGCTAACATAATCAATTTTCAGATAATTTTGTTCACATGCAAACTTCGCCGTGCAGAAAAAATTTTTTTAAGTAGCCTTCAAGAAAAAATTTTATTGGGGCTTGCAATTTTTTTTCAGCTTTGCTATAATGCCGTCACGCGCCGAAGTGGCGGAATTGGCAGACGCAGCAGACTCAAAATCTGCCGTAGGCAACTACGTGCCGGTTCGAGTCCGGCCTTCGGCACCATACATATATATGTATGTGGATTGAAATGGCACCAATGCGAAAAATATTTTCGGCCATAAAAAGAAATCCCGTTCATCGTCGAACGGGATTTCAATTTTTTTTTTGTGTTTAAAAATCGTAACGGACGCCCGCGAACAGTCCGCCCAAAGAAAATTTGCCGCGCCGAACTTTAAAATCAATCCGCCGCCAGCCCGCGCTTATCGAAAAATTTTTTTGCGGAAAATATTTTATGCCCGACTCAAAATCTTTGAAGTTCGCAAGCCTTCCGAGCGGCAGGCAAGAAAATTGCGCGTAGATGTCCAGCCGCGGACGAATCCTCATGTAAAAATTTATTCCGACGCTCGGCAAGACGCCAAAATAATTTTCGTTCGCGCCGCGCCAATTCATCGCGTTCAAGGCGGCGTTCCACTCAAGCCCCGTGCCCATCAACGAAAAAATTTCTCTGTCCGCTTTGAGCTTTACGAAATGAAACGTGTCGTGCGAGCGAATGTAGTCCGCCGAAAAATTTTTGTACTTCAAAATAAATTCGGGGGCTTCGGCGCGGTGAAAATAAAAATCTTCGCCCTTAACTTTCGCGCTCACGTTCGGATTAAAAAATTTTGTCTCAACGTTGAAGTCGAAGTTTTTTTTCTTGACGCTCGCAATGCCTCTGTCGACTTCGGGCGAATTTTCCTGCGCCGCCGCGTTGCTCGTCACGAGGAAAATAAAAATCGCCGCAAAAATTTTTTTCACTTAAAAAAGTTTTCCTTTGATGAGACTGCCCGCAGAAAATTTTTTCGGCAGGAAAGATTTGTCGCTTTTGCCTTTGACGATAACTTTGTCGACGTATTTGTTTACGCGCTTTGAAATTTGTTTGGCGGTGTCTTCGACCGACTCGACGTAAGCTTGAGTCCAAACGTCGTCAAAATTTTTTTTTGGCTTGTGATGTTTTATGGCTTGCCCCATGAAATTATTTTCCCAAACGATTTCGCCGGTCTCCACGCTGATAAATTTCATGTTGACGACGGTGTTGAGCTCGGTGCGTTTCGTCATGTCAGTCATGCCGACCAAGCCGAGCAAGCCGATTCCGCTGCCGACGCGCCGCAAAGTTTTGTCGCGGTTGCTGGAGCCGCTGCCCGAAAGAGAAAGTCCGCCGCCGATGACCGATGTCACCAGACCGATTGTCTTATCGTCGACTTTCGTTGCGCCGAGTGCGAGCACTTCGCAGCGGACGACGTAATCCACGCCGAAATTTTTGTAAAAAGTTTGATTGAAGTTTTCGGGCACGGCGGAAGCGGTCGGCAATTCAATCGCGTTGAAGACTAAAAGCTCCCCGATGTTTTCCGCAGAAATTTTTTCTTCGGCGAGCGTGTCCTCGTCAAGGACTAAACCGTCCGCAGAAAATTTCGTGTCGATGACGTTCACGAAATTTTTTTCGACGAGCTTGTCGTTCAAAAAATTTTCAAGTCGTTTGGCCGTGCCGAATTCGGGGTGACGCGTGTCATCCGTTATCTCGATCGCAACTTTTATCCGCTGTTCTTCCGGCAAGCCTTTTTCTTTTGCAAACGCCGCGCCCTGCATGACCAGCAACGTCATCAGGCACAGCAAGAAAAATTTTTTCAGCATGACTTCGCCTCCAATTTTTTTTTTGAAATTATACAACGGGCAACGCAAAAAAAAAATCCCTCAGCCGTTTGCGGCGAAGGAAATTTTTTTCTCGTTCAAAATTTTTACAAAGGCGTCTTGCATTTCGCGAACGTAAGCTGTCGAATTCATCAGCGAAGATTTTTTCATCATCGGCCGCAAATTTTTTCGCAAAATTTTTA
>CAMJAZ010000264.1 GCA_946403735.1 uncultured Selenomonadales bacterium | reverse complement strand
AGTGTTTGACGTGTACCAAGAAAAATTGTCAATATCGGCTTGATGCGTTCAAAGATTTTTCTGACAAAGTGATTAAGAAAGGTTCTACGGCTCTGTCTAAAAATTATCATAAATATCTTGAGGCTACGGAAAATTTCAACGAAGCTGATAAGGCTTATCGAAAATCTGTAGAATTAAAAGGCGGCTGGGCTTATGCGGCACATCATATTATCCCCGCCATACAAGTTTTTGCGAAATTCCCTGAATTTGTGAAAGTTGCAAATGCTTGCGGATACGATATAAACTGCGCGGAAAATCTCATACTACTGCCGCGTGTATATGAAGAAGATGAAGATAATAAAGATAATTCTAATAAAGATGAAGTCAAGAAAGATAAATCACATTTGGCGGTTGAAGTTATGACGGTTATCGGTATGCAGTGGCACGCGGGAAATCATGATTATCCAACTAAGGATGAAGAATTGACGCGGCTGGTTCAAAGTCATATGGGACGACGAAGACGCGTTGAAATAAAAAATTACGTGGAACTTGTAACGGAGGATGTACGAAAAATAAAACTTCCAGCGGACGGTATAATTTGTCCAGAAAAAGTTATTATGTCAATAAACAAAGTTTCTGCTAAAGTTCGTAAAAAATTGGCGGCATTCAAGGAAAACCCTAAAGCCAGTTATCCTTACTACGTTTCACGCAAGGCGTACTTTTTCGCGTTCAAGACGTCACGCTTTAACAAATTTACTGCGTTGGTACGTGGAGAGCTTAGACTGATTCACAGAAGAATAAGAAAGTTTATTTTAGATTAAAACGCATCAAAAAATTTTTAGCGATACATAATTTTTTTTGTACATTAATCTTGATACAATTTAATTGTAAGATAGAATATTTTTAAGGAGGAATTTTTTATGGCAAGTACTTGGGACAAAATCCCGCAAACTCATCGCACAATTTTATTTGAACAGTTCACGCATCCGCTAGACGATTCTACAACCAATTTGTACGATATTTTAAGCGTCTTTGATGATTCGTCAATGAGTGATGAAGAATTGAGCAAGGACATTGAAAACAAATTGGAAGTTCGCAGTTTCGATGAATTTATAAAAAAATTTTCTCCGAAAGTTTACGAATACGTCACTGGTACGGCGGACGGTATCCCTAGCGTGCAATACACAACCGATCCAGTTTTGGCAAAAAAATTTCCATGCCGCGAAATTGAATTGACTAAACATACTTACTACGAAATGCTAGTTGAAATGTACAGTCAAAAAGGCGACAGCGGCATTGCCAATATTGACTTTGATGACGCTAAAGTCCGCGAAATTCTCACGCCTAAACGTGAAATTGAGGCGCTTTACGATAAGCGGCGGCAACTTCCGTTGCTTATGGAAAAGTACGATAACCTTATCAAAAAAAATGAAAATCCAGCGGCGATTGTCAAACGCATTAAACAAACTCGTCAAGAAGCAGTTCAACAACTTCAAGCTCCAACTGCGATTATGGCTTTGGGAATGTCTGACGCGATACAAAAAATTGAACTTATCGATAAAGGGCTTAAACAGTTAGGCGCACCAAGTGACGGTGAAAGCGACGATAAAAAAATGCTTATCGGCACTATTGGTTTTGGCGAAGATGGACGGCTTAAATTAATTCCAGCTAAAACTGCTGCGCCTGACGATGAAAAAGTTGATTCGCCTAGCGATCCTAACGGCGACAATATGAAAAAGCTTGCCGCCGTTATGAAAGGTGACATTGATAAAAAAGCTCCTCCTAGTACTGACGACTACACGAAGGCGCTGGTAATTTCTGGATATACTGGCGTCGATATTCAGCTTGCAACTCCATTTGAAGAAATGGATCGTACTGCACTTGTTGCATACCGCGAAGAACTCGTTGATAAGAAAAATATTTTGGAAAACGTCTTCAAGCAAATGAAGGAAAACTTTGTTAAGGAACTTTCTGATATTGTCCAAAAAGTTTTGAGCGTGAAAATTTTCTTCGACCATGCAACCGTTAAAGGTACAAATTCAGCTACGTTGCCTAAGGCTGGCTTAATCGTCACGAATTGCAATGCAAGCAAATTGATTGACGCGGGAGTTAAAGATAAATTTTCTAAGGTAATGGAACATTTCGGCAAGGTTGAAAGCGGCAATAAAAAAATTTGGTTCGCGATTCTGCCCAACGTTCTGGATGAAAATTTTGAAGGCAGTACAACTGATGAAAATACTGGCGGTAGTTGGGAAGATGATTTATCTTTCGACACTGATCTTGACTATGAAGAAAAAGTTTATACTGACGCCGTCGACTTCAACGCGTCAAAGTCTTTACTGCAAATTATGGACGACAGCAAAATTATGACATTATTTAATTTTGCACCGACCGATCAAACAACTTTTTCAAATATAAATCCGAAAATGATTGACGCCATTGCAGATAAATTTGCTGACTTTAAAAAGGAACACGCGGTTTACGCAATGCCAAACTTCACGATTATGAAAGCTGGTACTGTTCCGCTTAATGACGAGCCTGACGCGCCCAAAATTACCGTGCCAGCGATTTACATTAACGCGGCGTACGTGGCGGCAGGTCTTTTAGTTGCCGCGCAGCAGCCAGACTTTTGGATTAGCAGAGGTTTTAAAAATAAGGAAGATTTTCTTACTGAAAATGCTTGTGTACGAATTGATTTAGAAAGCGGCGAAGTGACGCGAAAACTTTTGACTAAGTTTAACCGTGAGCGTTCCATTGCGTGGAGTAAGGATGTTTTGGACGCCTTTACGAAAAAACGTTTCGGCTTTGTCTTTGACGGCGATCGCAAGTACGACGAAAAAGCTGGGAAGTTTATAGATAACACATACATTTTAAACGCCCGTACTTTGGATAGAAATGAGGAAGGCGAGTACCAACCAATTTTCGCAGTGTTGATGAAAGATTTTGTCGACACGTACAAGCGCACTTATGGTTCACCGCTTACAACGTCGAAGTCAAAAGATTTCTTCCGTGTAGTTGGCGATTGGACTAGACAGTCTAAGAGATATAATCCTTCGATAATTAATTTGATTCTGCGCGACGGTGAAGAAATTGTTCAAAACGGCAACACTTGGAATATTCAGTTGAAGAGCGGCGAAAAAATTATTGATGTTTCGCTGGAAGTTAATGTGGTGGATGCGTAAGTTATGGTAGAGAGTATTTCTAATATATTAACCTTAACAAACTTTAACTTTTGATAGCTTAAAAGTGCTGATATAAACTAACTTTAACTTAACTAGATTTTTCATCTTTGCATACAATAAAAAAATCCCTGTACCAATAAGATACAGGGTTAATTTTTATGTTGCAAAACTCCTTATCAACGGGAAAGTCGATAACGTCAGGCTGTAACGCGACGTAGTCAGTAATTCCGCAAGCAATAGCGCGTGCAAAATCATCTTCATGATTAACCAATAACTTATTATCGGCGTAGTTATCAATAAAAGCAGTCTCCACTAAAACGGCGGGGCAGTTGGTATACTTAATGACGAAGAAATTAGCGGCTTTAACG
>CAMJAZ010000263.1 GCA_946403735.1 uncultured Selenomonadales bacterium | reverse complement strand
GTGTACTTATTCTTGAAGTTGATGATTTTGCAACAAAGAAGTAAATATAATTACAATTACAAATTCAACGCAGGAAGAATGGAAAATCAAAAGATAATGTTGCCTATTAATGATAACGGCGCGCCTGATTGGGCGTATATGGAAAATTTTATGCGGCGGCAAGAAAATTTGTTGCTACGAAAATATTTTGAAAAGAAATTTGGCTGAAAATAAAATCTCTGATGAAAAATTTTTCATCGGATTTTTTTATTGTCGAAGGCGGCGTTTCCGTACCGTTCAAGTCTTGAAAGAAAATTTTTTACGTGTTATCATTTACCGAAAAATTTTTAGCAATAAAAGGTGAAAAATAATGTTTGGCATAGGCGCAGGAGAGCTACTTATAATTTTAATCGCGGGGCTAGTAATTTTCGGTCCAAGTAAACTTCCAGAAGTTGGACGCGCTATCGGTAAAGGTCTGCGCGAAGTTCGCAAGGCACAGGCGGCTTTTTCTGCGACGCTTGACGAAGTTTCCGACGATAAAGCTAAAAGTGAAAATAAAGTTGAGAATGAAAAAAAAGTTGAGGCTGAAAAAACTGTTTCGCTTGAAAAAAATCCTAAAAGTAATGAACCAGAAAAATCTGCAGTCAGCGTCGATGATGTGATTGAGTTAGCGAAAAGCAGTCCCCTAGTCAAGGAGAATGTTAATGAAAAAATTTCTAACGGCAATGATTCTGTCACTGCTGATACCAATGTCAGCAAGCGCGTTGAGTCTGCGGGAAGCGGTGGACACGGCGCTGAAAAATAATCCTTCGTTACAACGAACTGAACGCGCAATCGAAGTTGCAGAAGCAAATTTACGGGCGACACGTGGCGGCAAAGGCATTTCAATTTCAGCGTCAAGCGGCGTCAACTTTTCAAAAACTGAAGGCAATAACGATTCACGAACTTTGAGCGGTCAAATTTCAGCGCGACTTAATCTTTACAGCGGCAATCGGCTTGAATCACAAATTAAATCGGCGGAGCTTGACATTGAAACTGCGCGGCTAGATTTTTCAAAGGCGCAGGACGATTTAATTTACAACGTGGCGACGGCGTACATTAACGCGCTTGAAAGTTTGGCGACGGCTAAGGTAAATTTGCAGACGGAAGAAAATTTATCCGAGCATGAAGTAAATATAGCGCAACTGTACGACGCGGGCGCTAAGGCAAAAATTGATTTACTTCGTGCGCAGATTGAAACTTCCAACGCTGGACAGGATACGGCGCGATCCTATGCAGATTATGAAGTTAGCCTTGTCAGATTGGCAACGTTAATGTCAGTTGACAGCATTTCAGATATGACGTTGGACGAAATTTCAACGGCACTTGAACTTGTCGAGCTGGAAGAATTTTTGACATTAGCTGATGAAAATCGTGACGACTTAAAGGCGGACGCGTTGAACATTGAGAAAGGCGAATTGAGCGTTGAAATTGCCCGCGCAGATAAGCGCCCCAGCGTTTCAGCAAGTGCCAGTACTTCATTTAACGCCGCGCATGATTCGTGGCATCCTACGCCGTCAGCGTCTGTAGGTATTAGCGCTGAATGGACAATCTTTGATAGCGGAATTACTAAAAACAGGATTCAAGCCGCTGAAGTTGAACTGGAACGTTTGCGCTTGCTTATGGAGAACGATTATAATTCTGTTCGCGAAGACGTGATTAGCGCGTACAAAAATTTGAAAATTGCCGTTATGAGGTTGCGTACGACACAAAGGGCGATTGAACTTGCGGAAGAGGAACGCTACATTGAAACTGAAAAATATCGTGTCGGCGAAGGAATTTTGCTTGACGTTATGGACGCTGAAAAAAATTTAGCTACGGCGAAAAAAAATCACGTCAGCGCAACTTACGACGTGGCAAGATACCGCGTTGAATTGGCGCATGCTATCGGCGACACTTTGTCCGTGATTCGTTGAATTGGAAGAAGGAATTTGAATAAATAGAAATTTAGCGTTAATCTGCGTAGGATTGGCAGGATTATTTTGGGCAAGTTCAGGCGTTGCGGCGCAGGGATTTTTCAGCCATACATCAAAATCGCCGATGGAATTAACCAATATCAGAATGTGTACGGCGGGATTTATAATGCTTGTGATAACGATTCTGCGCGGCAAGTTCAACCTTTCGGTGGCGATACTCAATCGACGGAAAAAACTTTGGCTTGACATTATCATCTACGGAATAATCGGCGTTATCGCGGTGCAGTTTACGTACTTTCAAGCAATTTCAATCGGCGGCGCGGCGGCAACGACAGTTATTCTTTCAGCAATGCCCGCAATGGTCGTAATTTGGGATTCACTGTACAAAAGAAAATTTCCTACCCGCGCAGAAGTTTTAGCCGTCATTTTGGCAATGGTAGGAGTATTTTTATTGGTGACGGGCGGCGATCCCACAACAATTTTAGTTCCGTTAGGTTGCGTAGCGTGGAGTTTAGCAAGCGGCGCAGTCTTCGCATTTTCAGCAATTTTTCCCAAGCACCTGTTCAAGATGAAAATCGATCCAGCATTTATGACAAGTATAGGAATGTTTTTAGGCGGCTTGATGACGTTTCCATTGATTGATGATTGGAACTGGTTACCGTTCGTGACGGAAGGAACTTTTTTCAACGTAGCGTGGATAATAATTTTTGGTACGGTGATAGCGTTTTTATCTTTCAACGCGGGATTAAAATTTTTGACGCCAGAGGAAGCGGCGATAACGGCAATGACCGAGCCTGTATCATCGGTAATAATCAGCTACTTTGTATTCGGCGCGACGTTTGGTTTGATTGAATCGATCGGAATAATTTTAGTTTTAACCGCGATTTTAACGCCAGTCATCTTTGCAAAAAATTTTTCTTAATGGAGACTGTTTGTAAAAAATAAAGGTAATAAGCGGCATTTCCCAGAAACACAAATGCCGCAATGTTTTCTTTTGCGCCAAAAGAAAAGTGTTTATTAAAAAAAAATAATTATTCAACACAACCTAGCTCCTAGTCTATGAATAAGCAGGAAAACTTTATAACGCGGCGAAAATTTTTTAAGGGTGATTAAAATGTCTGCAAAAGCTGATATGCTTAAAGGAATTTGGTACAACGCAAATTTTGATGAAGAACTTTTACGCGAAAGAATTTTTGTTAAAGACCTTTGCCTTGACTTGAACAATACGAAACTTTCTGACGTTGACAGGCGGCGCGAACTTTTAAAAAAGATTCTTCCCAACGTCGACGTTGAAACGGTGGAAATTTTGTCACCGTTTGTCGTCGATTATGGCTACAATGTTTTTCTTGGCGCGGGAACTTTTTTTAACCACAACATTTATTTAATGGACTGCGCGGAAATTCGACTTGGTCAAAAAGTTTTTGTCGGTCCAAACTGCGGATTTTATACGGCGATTCATCCTTTTGACGTTGAAAAGCGCAATGAAGGCTTTGAAATGGCTAAACCGATTCACGTGGGAAATAACGTTTGGATTGGCGCGGACGTTTCAATTTTGCCTGGCGTGACGATTGGCGATAATTGCGTTATCGGCGCAAAATCTT
>CAMJAZ010000262.1 GCA_946403735.1 uncultured Selenomonadales bacterium | reverse complement strand
GCTTGGTGATAGAAAAGGATTCAGCCGGCAATTATGTTGAACGCGGTTGGCGCAATGTGAAAATCAACGGCGAAAACATAAAAATTATCCTTGCCGACGCCGCGCAGAGTTTTCCGAATGTGAAAATCTTTAATCACGTCAACATAACTGAATTTTTTCGTGACGGCGATAAAATTTTGGGCGCATACGGATTCAGCACGCGAGAAAGAATTTTTTACGGGTTCACGGCGAAAATTACGCTGATTGCGACGGGCGGAGCGAGCGGAATTTATTTGCCGAATCATGCTGGCGGCTCTCGTCATCAAATTTGGTATCCGCCGTTCAATACAGGCGCGGGATATGCAATGGGAATCCGCGCAGGTGCCGAAATGACGACTTTTGAGATGAGATTTGTTGCTCTGCGTTGTAAAGATACGATTTCGCCGACCGGAACGCTTGCGCAAGGAGTTGGAGCGGCGCAAATCAATTCACGCGGCGAATTTTATCAAAAAAATTACGGCAATACAACGAGCGAAAGAGTTTTTGCGGTCACGAGTGAGAAATTGGCGGGACGTGCGCCTTGCTACTTGAAAACGGTTGGAATTTCAGCCGAGCAAGAGAAATTTTTATACGACGCCTATTTGAACATGTCGCCGGCGCAAACTTTGAAATGGATTGAAACGAACGCACCGCCGAAAAGTTTCAATGTGGAGATTTGCGGGACGGAGCCATACATATTGGGCGGACACACAGCGGCGGGCTATTGGATTGATGAGAATCGGCAGACGACGTTACAAAATTTGTATGCGGCGGGCGATGTGGCGGGCGGTTGTCCTCAAAAATATGTTACGGGAGCTTTCGCCGAAGCTGAAATTGTTGTCGAAAAAATTTCCGAGACGCTGAACGAAATTGAAATGCCCGCTCAGATTGATTTTGAGGCGAGCGAGTTTGAAAAGTTCTTTGAAAATGAATCGGCGTTTACGATTGACGAATTGGAAGTGGCAATGCAAACGATAATGGACGAATACGCGGGCGGCTTGACGCAAAATTATCGATTTAACAAGTTGCAACTAAATTTGGCGGCAAAAAATATTGAGCGCATTGAAAATTTATCGGAGAAGTTGCACGCCGCCGAAATGTATGACCTGCTAAAAATTTTTGAGTTGCGGGAGCGATTGACGGTGGCAAAAGTATTGATTGAACACCTGAAAGCGCGTCGGGAAACACGTTGGGCGGGCTTTGCTCAGAATTTGGACTACCCAAACCGTTCTGAACGCTATGATTTATTTGTAAACTCGGTGACGCAAGGCGGCAATACAAAAATTATTTTTCGGGAGCTTGAAAATGATAACTATCGATAAAAAAATTTGCGTCGGCTGTAAAAAATGCGTTGACATTTGTCCCGGTAATCTTTTGACGCTGAAAAATTCTCGTGCGACTTGTCGAGATGTGCGCGACTGCTGGGGCTGCTGTGCTTGCGTGAAAATTTGTCCGGTTAAAGCGATAGCTTACCAACTTTCAGCAGATTTAGGCGGCGCGGGCGCGAAATTATTTGCACACGATTCAAAAACTAAGTTGATTTGGGAAATTCTTAAGCGCGACGGCGAAAAAATCATTTTGGAAGTAGAAAAGCGGCAAGCGAACAAATTTTGAGGAGAATAATAATGGAAAGACTCGACGAATTGGAATCGGAAAGCATTTTTATCTTGCGTGAGGCATACAGTAAGCTTGGCAAGTTGGGAATGCTCTGGTCAATCGGCAAAGATTCAACGGTGTTGCTGTGGCTGGCGCAAAAAGCATTTTTCGGGCACGTTCCGTTCCCATTTATCCACGTGGACACCTTGAGAAAAATTCCGGCGATGATTGAGTATCGCGACCGCGTTGCAAAGGAACTTGGAATAAAGTTAATCGTCCACACGAATTTTGACGCGGTAAAAATGGGCGCAAGTCCGAAATTAGGGCGTTTGGAGTGTTGTCGGCTGCTGAAAACGGAGGGATTAAAGCAAGTCGTGAAAAAATACGGCTTTGACGGCTTAATTGTGGGTGTTCGACGTGATGAAGAAGGCTCGCGGTCAAAAGAACGGGTATTTTCGGAGCGAAACGCCGAAGACTCATGGGATTATACTAATCAACCGCCAGAACTTTGGAATCAATTCAAGACTGACTTTCCGAAAGGGCATCACATACGAGTTCACCCGCTTTTATCGTGGACGGAGCTTGATATTTGGCAATACATACGTCGCGAAAACATTCCGATAATCGATTTATACTTCGCCAAAGGAGGAAAACGTTATCGCAGTCTGGGTTGCGAGTGTTGCACGGGAAAAATTGACTCTGACGCGGACACTTTGGACAAAATAATTGAAGAATTGAAGACAACGAACGTTGGCGAGCGTGCGGGACGTGCTCAAGACAATGAAGACTCCTACGCCTTGCAAAAATTGCGTCGTGAAGGTTATATGTGAGGTGATGAGATGAGCGAATTAAAAATAGTGTTCGTCGGACACGTAGATCACGGCAAGAGTACGATAATTGGACGACTTTTATACGATACGAAGTCCTTACCGCAAGGAATTATCGACAGAGTTCAGCGAATAGCCGATGAAACGGGCAAAAATTTTGAGTTCGCGTATCTGTTGGACGCTTTTGCGGAAGAACGTCAGCAGGGAATAACAATCGACATGACGCAACTAAAATTTTCGACGCCGACGCGGGAATATATGATAATCGACGCGCCGGGACACAAAGAATTTCTGAAAAACATGATAAGCGGCGCGGCAAATGCAAATGCGGCGTTTTTAGTGGTTGATGCGGCGTCCGGAGTGCAAGAGCAATCGCGGCGGCACGCTTACCTGTTGAGTTTACTGGGCATAAAGAAAATTTTCGTGCTGATAAACAAAATGGACTTGGTAAACTATTCCGCGCAGAGATTTCTGGAAGTTTCGGACGACATTAAAAATTTTTTGGCGTCGATAAAAGTAGTAGCGAGCAGAATTATTCCACTCAGTGGAATAGCGGGCGATAACATCACGAGCCGTTCGGAAAAATTTTCGTGGTATGCGGGCGACACGCTGATTGAGACGTTGGATAAAATTTCGGACGTTGAGGAGAATTTTTCAGCAAAATTGCGGTTGCCGATTCAAGATGTGTACAAATTCGACGAGCGCAGAATCATTGCGGGGCGAATTGAGAGCGGCAATCTCAGCGTCGGCGATAAGATAAAAATTTTTCCCGAAGGACGCGAGACTTTCATAACGGAGCTTGCATATTGGCAGGAGCGCGATAATAAAAAATCTGCGCGGGCGGGCGAGAGTGTCGGAATCATAGTTGCGGACGAATTTTTTAACAAGCGCGGCGAAATTATCGTTGCGAGTGACGATTTACCGCAAATTTCCAATAGATTTCGTGCGTCGGTGTTTTGGATGGGGAAAAATATCTTGACGGTCGGTAAAAAATATAAATTAAAACTTGCGACGGCAGAAGTTGAGGCTACGGTGGAAAAAATAATTCAGACGGTGGACGCCTCGACTTTGGCACGTCAAGAAAATTCCCGCGAGTTAAACCGCAATGACGTAGGCGAAATAAT
>CAMJAZ010000261.1 GCA_946403735.1 uncultured Selenomonadales bacterium | reverse complement strand
TTTTTACACCTCTACGCTATTTTACCATTTTTTATATTATTCAACACGCCCTAGAAAATTAGATCAAGTTGGACTTATACACCGATTGATTCAAAAGGGCGGTATGCAAATGTGCCTTGTCGAATTGAAAGGGGATTGGTACAAAAAAGATTGCGGTGTTTTAATCGGCTATTACGGCGAAAAAAAAGTACTTGCCGCGCTGATTCCATACAGTTCGACAAGTTATAAAATCGTGACGGAAGAAAATGAGCAAGGCATACTTATTGACGCAGAAGTTGCCGCTAAAATTGATTCCGACGCCTTTTCATGCTACGCGGGCTTTCCGTCAAATAAACTAAGTAAAATTGACGTACTGCGATTTATGCTGGCACATTGCCACAAAACAGATCTTTATACTATAATCGTCATAAGTTTTTTAGCAGGATTAATTCCAATCGTTACGCCGATAATCACTGAAACAATTTTTCAAGATATAATCCCCATGCTTGAAAGAAGTACTTTAGCGACGGTTACGCAGGTATCAATGGTATCGGGATTTACGCTTGCTGCTATAGGAATTGTTCGTTCAATAGCTACATTGCGACTTGTGACAAACATTGATTTGGCTGTAGAATCAGCACTTTTCGGCAGAATGCTATCTTTACCGACAAAATTTTTTCGGCAATTTCAATCTGGTGAACTTGCAAACAGGTTTATTGGTGCTGAAATGATAGTCAATTCAATATCAGGTGATTTATTCGCGCAGATTTTCAATTTTCTATTTTCATTTTGGAGTTTATTGCTAATGTGTTGGTACAGCTTGAAACTCACGGCATTGGCAATAGGAATTTCCTTTGTATGGTCATTAGTCAGCGCACTTTTGATACGAAGGATAATTAAATTTCAGCGGACGCTTACAACTGCGCATAATAAGACGACGGGCATTTTGCAACAAATTTTTGCTGGACTTGCTAAATTTCGCATACAAGGCAATGAAGAGCAAGCGTATCATTTATGGGGAAAATCTTTTTCTGTAGAATGGAATCAAAAATTAAAATTGCGCTGGCAAAGTAATTACACTTCAATTATAGGAATTATTCAAGCGTCGCTAAGTACTTTACTTATGTACTACGTCGTAATGCACTATGTGAACGAATTGGACGCGGACGGAAAAATTATAAAAGAAGGCATAACGTACGCATCATACATAGCTTTTCAAGCGGCGTACAGCGGCTTTAATGGAACACTTGGCGCATTTATCGTGGCTTTGGGAAATTTTCTTGCGCTGAAACCGCTTGTAGAAAATCTTCAACCGTTTTTTGATGAAACGCCTGAAAGTTCAGAGGATAAGGTTGACGCTGAAACTTTAAGCGGCGTTATCGAAGTGAAAGACTTAACTTTTGCTTATGATGAAGATTCGCCAAATGTTTTAAACGACATAAATTTTAGAGTAACGGCAGGTGAACACGTTGCTATTGTCGGACGTTCTGGTTGCGGCAAGTCAACGCTTGTTAGACTTTTACTTGGATTTGAAAAGCCGAAGTCAGGCGCGATTTATTATGACGGTCAAGATTTGGAAGAATTGAATTTAGCATCAGTTCGCGTACAAATGGGAATTGTTTTGCAAAATGGTCAGATTATGGCAGGAGATATTTTTAATAATATTATCGGCACTTCAAGTTTGACGCAGGAAGACGCATGGGCGGCGGCTGAAGCGGCGGGAATTGCTGATGATATTCGACAAATGCCAATGGGTATGCAAACTGTTATTTCAGAAGGCAGTACGAATATTTCAGGTGGACAACGTCAACGCATTTTAATTGCTCGTGCCATTGCCGCCAAACCTGCAATCGTCGTATTTGATGAGGCTACAAGTGCGCTTGACAATCGAACGCAAAATATTGTTACTGAAAGTTTGGATAAAATGCACGCTACACAAATTATCGTAGCTCATAGACTTTCGACTATTCGTAACTGCGATAAAATTATTGTCATGGACGCTGGAAGAATTGTTGAAACTGGTACTTTTGATGAATTGGCAAATAAAGGCGGCTTATTTGCAGACTTAATCAGAAGACAGCAGGCTATACTAATGTGAGGATTATTAAAATTGATAACAAATTTTGTTAAATCTGGTGTTCTCGTAGAAAAAAAATTTCGTGAATTTTTCGTCCCGACGGTTTTGGCGTCAATGGCGGCGCAACTCGGCACAATCATTAACGGAATTATCGTAGGCAATTTGATAAGTTCAAATGCAATGGCAGCTATATCAGCTTGCCTTCCGCTTAGTCAAATTACCTACGCTATGGCGGTACTCATTTCGATCGGCTCATCTGGCTTGATAGCAATAGCATCTGGTAAACGCGACAATGATGAAGCGGATTTTATTTTCAGCACCGTTATAACAATAGGCGTATTTTCTGCCGCAATTTGGGCAACTTTTTTATTTATCAACAGTTCAGCGTTGCCAACTTTTTTATCGTCCGCCGAAAATTTACGCGGCATGGTTCACGAATATTTGATGATTTTTATTTGGCGCTTGCCGCTGTATTTGATGTGTTTTTCTTGGCAAACTTTAATTCGTACTGACGGAATGGCAAAAATTGTAAGTCGCGGCGTTTTGATAGGGCAAGTTGCCAATGTGGCGTTAAGTTTTTTACTCGTAAGCAATGGAATGGGAGTAACTGGCGCGGGCATTGCTTTAATTTCAAGCGATGTCATTGGAATTTCTTACGTGCTGAAAAAATATTTTTCTTCCAGTGAACGCAACAGAAGTTTTTACCCTATCTTTAATGATTTTGGCAAATTTATAAATCAAGCCACAAATATTATCAAGGCGGGAATTCCAGTTGCTTGTAGCACTGGTTTAATATCTGTAAAAATTTGGGCGATTTATCAAATACTTGGTTCAACTGGCGGCTCGGACGCAATGACTTTGTACGCCGTCTGTATGGCGTGTCTTTCCGTCGTGTCAATGTGCATTGCTGGTTGTAACGGCGCAATGATGCCAATTATCGGAATGCTTTACGGCGAAAAAGATTATAGCGGCGTACGAATACTCATCAAATACGTTTTGAAAGTTGCACTGACTTTGAGCGGGACTTTTGTTTTGTTCGCAATTCTTTTTCCACAAATAATTTTGTCACTGTACAACATTCCAGAAAATCTTTTCGCGCAAGGTTCAACGGCACTTCGATTATTTTCAATAAGTTTAATTGGCGTCACGCTGACTTTTTTGGTTATGTACTACTATTCGACGATTCAGCGCAGGACGGTAGCAAATATTTTATCAATCACAGAAGGTTTTATAGTTGTCGTACCTGCCGCGTGGATTTTATCAAAAATTATTGGACTCAATGGAATTTGGCTAGCCTTCATTTTGGCGGAGCTTGCAGGATTTTTTGTCGTGTGGATTTATAGCAGGTACGTTTGCAAAAATTCTGGCGGCAAGTTTAATGACATTTTCTTAATTGAAAGTAACGATTCGGAATTGATTATGGACGTGTCGCTAAATGCAAATACTGAAAATGCCGCCAAAATTTCCAGTGATGCTAAAAATTTTCTTGAACAGAAAAATTTTGATAACACCGTTGCACTGAAAGTTGG
>CAMJAZ010000260.1 GCA_946403735.1 uncultured Selenomonadales bacterium | reverse complement strand
CGCAGAAATCGCATCACGCGATTTGCGCGGACGGGCGCGCGTCCTTGCGCGCCCCCTTCTATCCAACGTTGCATTGGCGCTGGGAAATGCCGCTAAGCACCATTATTTTTAGCTTTCCTATTTATTCAACATCACCTAGTAAGAAAAAGTTAAAATGCGTAACGCGTGACGAAAAATCATCAAGCATTACGCATTACAGGCAACCGATAAGCCGAATTCTGTATATGACAATCATTTATCTAGCTTGAACGTCACCGCCCAAGTCAAGCAGCTTACCCGAAAGGTCCGCGAGCAACATCAACCCTTTCCTATTTAGCCTTGCTCCGCGTGAGGTTTATCAGACGAAACGATTACCCGTCCGCCAGTGCGCTCTTACCACACTTTTTCACCCTTGCTGTTTTGCTAATTAAGAATTTAATTCTTAATTTTTAATTCAAACAGCGGTTTTCTTTTCTGTGACACTATCTTCAAGATTACTCTCACTAGGCGTTACCTAGCACGCCGCTCTATGGAGTTCGGACTTTCCTCGTAAATTAGCTTGTAGTTTATAAAAAAACTACTTACTAAATTTCCGCGATTGTCTCTTTTACCTGCGCGGGCATTTTATCAAAGGCAATTTCGCTTGTCAACATTTCGCTAAAGTCAAAAGGTTAAAAATTTTTGTTGACATTTTGTCTTTTAGATGATATCATTCGGCGCGTCAAAAAGAATTTAATCTCAATGATTGGAGTTGAAATAAAATGGCAGGAGAAAAATTTACAGCTAAGGCAATGGCGGCAATGCAAGCGTCCCAACAATTAGCGGCTATGAAATATCATCAAGAGTTCAATTCAAAACATTTAATGTTGGCGTTGACGAAAGAGCCTGAAGGATTATTGGCGACGATTTTTGAAGATTGCCAAACTGATTTACCAATGCTTAAAGTCAAACTTGAGGCAGAATTAAATAAAATGCCAAGCGTCAAGGGGCAGGAACGTCTTACAATGGGCGTTGACTTAGCCCGCGTTATCGGCAAGGCGAATGAATATTCAAAGTCAATGCGCGACGATTACATTAGCACGGAACATTTACTTTTGGCACTTGTCACGGACGGTAGCGCGGAAGTTCAAGCGTTGGCTAAAGAATTTAAGTTGACGCGGGATAAGATTGACGATTCAATTAGAAAAAATCGCAAGCAAAATGTAACTACTGATAATCCAGAGGAAGCCTATCAAGCACTTGAAAAATTTGGTAGGGATTTAACGGCGGCGGCTAAGGCTGGCAAACTTGATCCAGTTATCGGACGTGACGAAGAAATTAGGCGCACGATTGAAATTCTAAGTCGGCGTACGAAAAATAATCCTGTCTTAATCGGTGAACCTGGCGTTGGCAAAACGGCGATTGTTGAAGGATTAGCGCGGCGAATTGTAGCTGGCGACGTACCAGAATCATTGAAGAATAAAACTTTGTACGCGCTTGATATGGGATCGCTTATTGCAGGTGCAAAATTTCGCGGCGAATTTGAAGAGCGCTTGAAGTCAGTACTTGCTGAAATTTCTAAATCGGACGGACAAATTTTACTGTTCATTGATGAAGTTCACACGGTAGTGGGTGCTGGAAAAGGCGGCGACGGTGCTATTGACGCTGGCAACTTGTTAAAGCCAATGTTAGCGCGTGGCGAATTGCGCTGTATCGGTGCAACGACGCTGAATGAATACCGCAAGTACATTGAAAAGGATACTGCACTTGAACGGCGTTTTCAACCTGTACTTGTAGGCGAGCCGACAGTTGAAGATACAATTTCAATTCTGCGCGGACTTAAGGAACGTTATGAAGTTCATCACGGCGTAAGGATTCGTGACGCGGCATTGGTAAGCGCGGCTACACTTTCCGACCGTTACATTTCCGATAGATTTTTACCCGACAAGGCGATTGACTTAGTTGACGAAGCGGCGGCTAAACTTCGCACTGAAATTGAGTCATTGCCCGCGCCGATTGATGAAATTCGCCGTAAGATTATGCAACTTGAAATTGAACATCAAGCGCTTAAAAAGGAAAATGATTCTGCGTCGAAAGAAAAAGTTAATGAAATTGCTGATGAAATTTCCAATCTTCAATCGCAAGAAAAAGTTTTGCGTGACAAGTGGGAGGCTGAAAAGCAGTCAATCTTACGTGTTCGCGCCATTAAAAAGGAAATTGATGACGTTAATAAAGAAATGGCTGATGCCGAGCGTGCATACGACCTGCAAAAACTTTCGGAGTTGAAGTACGGCAAACTTCCTGAACTTATGAAGACAATGAAAAATGTTGAGGATGAAATTGCCGCGCAGTCTCAAGATGAACGCCTTTTGAAAGAAGAAGTTGGCGAGGAAGATATTGCAAAAGTTGTAAGCCGTTGGACTGGCATTCCCGTTGCTAAAATGATGACTGGCGAACGTGAAAAACTTTTGCACCTTGAAGATACGTTGCACGAAAGAGTTGTTGGGCAAGATGAAGCGGTTAAAGTTGTAAGCGAAGCGATTTTACGTGCCCGCGCAGGTATCAAAGACCCTAACCGCCCAATCGGTTCATTTATCTTTCTTGGACCCACTGGCGTCGGTAAAACTGAACTTGCGAAGGCATTGGCAGAGGCGCTGTTTGATGACGAACGCAGTATCATTCGCGTTGATATGTCTGAATTTATGGAGAAACATACTGTTGCGCGTTTAATAGGCGCTCCTCCTGGCTACGTTGGCTACGACGAAGGCGGACAACTTACGGAGGCTGTTAGACGCAGACCGTACAGCGTAATTTTGCTTGATGAAATTGAAAAGGCGCACCGTGATATTTTCAACGTCTTATTGCAAATTTTAGACGACGGCAGATTGACTGACGGTAAAGGGCGCGTCGTCAACTTCAAAAATACCGTTGTGATTATGACAAGCAATTTGGGTTCACAAGAAATTTTGAAACGCGCGAAGATTGGTTTCATTACGAACAAAGATTTTGCAGAGGCGGAAGGCGTCATTAAAGATATGCTGAAAGATTATTTCCGCCCAGAATTTTTAAACCGCGTTGACGACATTGTTGTATTTAAATCGCTGGCGAAAGATCAAGTTAAAGCCATTGCAGAAATTTTGTTGAAGAATTTGAGTGAACGCCTTGAAAAGCAAATTAATGTAACTTTGACGTGGACTCAAAAATCTGTTGACGCATTGGCTGAAAAAGGTTTCGACCCGAACTTTGGCGCACGTCCACTTAGAAGATTTTTAACACATACGGTTGAAACGGAGCTTAGCAAAAAGATTATTGCTGGCGATGTGAAAGACGGCGACACGGTAGAGATTGACTTTGACGGTAAAAATTTTGTCTTCAATGCGAAGTCTCCAGTAAATCTTGAAAAATAATTTGTACGTGACAAGCACTTAGAATTTAATCTCTAAAAATTTAATCTTGCTAATAAAATCGAATTTGCTATAATTCTTGGCGATTCGATTTTTTTTTGCAAATATTTAGGAACTAGGTAATTTAATGCAGATTAATAATAACAAAATTTTTAATAATGATTCGAGGTTGAATTCGTACTTGTCACCGATAACTGTATGGGCATTGTCATTTGGATGCGCGG
>CAMJAZ010000259.1 GCA_946403735.1 uncultured Selenomonadales bacterium | reverse complement strand
TGAAATGCTTGAAGAAATTAAATCTGACTTGAAAGAAAAAAATATTACGTTGGAAGTTATCGACTTCAACGATTACGTACAACCAAATATTGCGCTTAATGATAAAGAACTTGACGCAAACTTTTTCCAACATGAACCGTACCTTAGGGACTTTATTAATGAACACAAGGAAATGAAAATTGTTAATGCCGCTGGTGTTCACGTTGAACCAATGGGCGCTTACTCCAAAAAAATAAAATCTGTCGAAGAAATTCCTGACGGCGCTAAAGTGTCCATTCCCAACGATCCAACTAACGGCGGACGCGCACTTCTCCTTTTGCAGAGAGAAAATTTGCTGAAACTTAAAGACGGCGTTGGCGAAACGGCGACGGTTAATGACATTGTTGAAAATCCTAAAAATCTTGTAATAACCGAAGTTGAGGCGGCGCAACTTCCGCGTACCCTTGATGATGTTGACTTTTCAATCATCAACACAAACTTTGCAATGAACGCTGATTTAAATCCCGTGAAAGACGCGCTCTTCATGGAGGATAAAACTTCCCCTTACGTTAATATTGTTGTTGTCCGTGAAGGCGATGAAAACCGCGCGGAAATTAAAGAATTGATTAACGCCCTGCACTCTGACAAGATGAAAAAATTTATTGAGGAGAAATACAAAGGCGCGATTGTTCCAGCGTTTTAATATGCGCGGATGAAAAATTTAATGACGAAAGATTTAACGGCAATTCAAAGCCGCATTGAAAAGTACTGGGATGAACGCAGTGAAGATTTTAGCCGCGTAAGAATGCTTGAGTTAAACGGCGTTAGCGCGAAAATTTGGCGGGAAATTTTTACGAAAGATTTACCTGCTGGCGAGCTGAAAATTTTAGACGTTGGAACTGGTGCAGGATTTTTCGCGGCGATTTTATCAAGCGTCGGGCATAAAGTCATTGGCGTTGATATGTCGGCGAAGATGATTGACGCGGCTAAAAAAAATCTGTACGAACTTAATCTTGACGCGGAATTTTTCAAGATGGACGCGCAGAATTTAAAGTTTGACGCTGAAATTTTTGACGCTGTTGTAAGCAGAAATTTGACGTGGACTTTGCCTGACGCAATGCAAGCTTATCGTGAATGGCATAGAGTTTTAAAAATTGGCGGCGTGCTGATAAACTTTGATTCAGACTACGGCGACAAAAATTTTACACGCGGCGATAACGGCGCACATGCCAGCGTTACTGATAAAATGTTGGACGAATGCACTGAGATAAAAAATTCTTTGCGAATCAGTACGCATACCAGACCAAATTGGGATGTGGAACTTTTAACGCGGCTAGGCTTTAAAGTCGATTGTGACATTGACATTTCGGCAAAAGTTCACATTGATAAAAATGTCCCCTACGATTCAATTCCGCTTTTCAAAATCTGCGCGGAAAAAATTTCTTAGCTGAAAAATTTTTAGCAAAAAATTACGTCGGACAAAATTTGTTCGACGTTTTTTTATTTGTTCAATCGGCGTTAATCTTCGTCGCCAACGGTCAGCACAGCCATAAAAGCTTCTTGTGGAAGTTCGACGCTACCCACAGCCTTCATACGTTTTTTACCAGCTTTCTGTTTTTCTAAAAGTTTGCGCTTACGTGACACGTCGCCGCCGTAACATTTCGCTAAAACATCTTTTCGCCGCGCCTTGACAGTTTCACGCGCTATAATTCTGCCGCCAATCGCCGCTTGTACGGGAATGTCAAAAAGTTGCTCGGGAATAATTCTTTTCAACTTCAACGCTAAAGTTCGTCCAACTTTCGCCGCCCGCGTCTTATGAACAATCGCGCTTAAGGCATCGACTAAATCGCCGTTCAATAAAATATCCAGCTTTACTAAATCCGATTCAACGTAATTTGCAGGTTCATAGTCTAAGCTGGCATAGCCGCGCGTCGTCGATTTAAGTTTGTCGAAGAAGTCAAAAATAATTTCATTCAACGGAATTTCGTATGAAATCATAACGCGGGTTTTGTCAATGTAATCCATACTTTTATAAGTGCCGCGCTTTTCCCTGCAAAGTTCCATAACTGCGCCGATATAATCAGCTGGAACAATCACCATAGCTTTAACCGTTGGTTCTTCGATAAATTTAATTTCAGTAGCTGGCGGCAAGGCGGCGGGATTGTCAATCGTCAAAATTTCGCCGTCAGTCTTATGAACTTTATAGACGACCGAAGGCGCAGTTGTCACAAGCCGCAAATTATATTCGCGTTCAAGTCTTTCCTGGATAACGTCCATGTGGAGCAAGCCTAAAAATCCGCAACGAAATCCAAATCCCAACGCGGCGCTAGTTTCAGGTTCGTAGACAAGCGCGGCGTCATTAAGTTGAAGTTTTTCCAGCGCCTCTTTCAAGTTGTCATAGTCAGCGTTATCAGTCGGGTACAGTCCACAAAAAACCATTGGAACTGGTGCGCGATAACCTTCAAGCGGTTTAGCGGGATTCTGCGCGGTGGTTATTGTGTCACCAACTCGAACGTCGCGAACATCTTTTAAGCTACCGCAGATATATCCAACTTCACCCGCTTTAAGTTCGGCAAGTTCCGTCATATTCGGCGCGAAAATTCCAATTTCATTTGCGTCAAATTCTTTGCTCGTCGCAATAAGTTTCAGCTTGTCGCCTTTACGAATTTTCCCCGCCATTAAGCGAACGTGAGCAACTGCGCCTTTGTATGAATCAAAGTAAGAATCGAAGATTAAAGCTTGTAATGGCGCGTCAACGTTACTATTTGGCGGAGGAATTTTATTTACAATCGCTTCTAAAATATTTTCGACGCCTTCACCAGTTTTAGCGCTACAAGTTACGGCGTCGGTAGCGTCAAGCCCGATAGCTTCTTCAATTTCATTTTTAGTACGTTCAACGTCAGCGCTCGGCAAGTCAATTTTGTTTATTACGGGAATAATTTCTAAGTCGTGGTCAAGCGCTAAGTAAACGTTGGAAAGAGTTTGCGCCTCAACGCCTTGTGTAGCGTCGACGACAAGCAACGCGCCTTCACAAGCGGCAAGTGAGCGCGAAACTTCGTAGGTAAAGTCAACGTGTCCAGGCGTGTCGATTAAATTCAGCTGATATTCATTGCCGTCTTTCGCCGTGTACTTCAAGCGGACAGTTTGCGCTTTAATCGTAATGCCGCGTTCGCGTTCAAGTTCCATGTTGTCCAAAAATTGCTCGGACATTTCACGCTTTTCAACGGTGCCAGTAAGTTCAATTAACCTATCAGCAAGCGTCGATTTGCCGTGATCTATGTGGGCGATTATTGAAAAGTTTCTAATTCTATTATCCAAAAAATTTTTCTCCTTTGTACGTTAAATTATTTAGGTTGAATTTGTCCCGATTGGTACGCCTCTAAAAGTTTGTGCAAGCCAACAATTTCGTCGTGAATATCTTTCTTGCCGTGATCTGTATCGCCAACCGTCAAGCGCGTATTTCTAAGTTCAACGATTCTTGATTCAGATTCAATATCTTTGTTTTCCTTCAACGCCGTTTTAATGTCAGCAATTTTTTCATGTTGAAGTAGCCGCATACTGCGCGAATTGGAAATCAATGTGTAACCAGAAATGCCAGTCTTTTTATGGTACGGTCG
>CAMJAZ010000258.1 GCA_946403735.1 uncultured Selenomonadales bacterium | reverse complement strand
AATCGTGACGTTAGAACTGTAGTTTCTGATGCTGTCGTCACCAGTTCCGCCGTTAATCGTCACATTTTCGCCAGTACTGTTAATGCTGTCATTGCCCGTGTCGCCGTAAACTGCGGAATTATCGCCGTTATGTTTGATTTGGTCATGAGAATTTCCGCCATTAATCGTAGAATATTTTCCTACGTTGTTAATGCTGTCGTGATCATCGCCACCGTAAATTACGACACCTGAACCATCAGTGCTATTTATAGTGTCATTTCCCTTGCCGCCGTTAATCGTTACATTAACGCCAGAACTTGTAATTGAGTCATTGCTATCAGTACCCGTGACAAGCGTGGCACTTGAACTGTTGCTGATTGTTGCAAAAAGTTGAATCATAAAATTGCAAAATTTCATGACAAACCCCCTCCTTTAAAAAACGCTATATCCATTAAATTTAAAATAAAATAAAAAAAATAAAGTGAGTGTATATTTAAATGTAATGTACCAGATAAAAAGAGGTATTGTCAGGCGTTTTTAAATTAAAACGCGACTAAAATTTTTATAAGACACAAAATTTTCTTTCAATTTTATTGCAAAAAAATAGCGCTGATTAAGCGCTGAAAATTTTATAAACTGTCAATTATTTTTTTGATTAAATTAACTCAATAACTTTATCCAAATGCATACCGTGCGAGGCTTTAAATAAAATCACGTCATCGTGTTGCAAAATACCGCGCAAAGTTTTGGCGGCGTCTTCGTGCGAATCAGTGACGAAAACATTTTTCATACCAGCAGATTTAGCACCTTCAGCGATAAATTTTGCAAGTTCGCCGACGGTAATTAAAATTTCAAAACCATTTTCAAAAACATATTCGCCAATTTCGCGGTGAGCTTTTTCCGCAATGTCGCCGAGTTCAAACATATCACCAAGTACGGCAATTTTCCGCGTGTCGTAAATTTCGGCGGAAGTTTTAATCGCGGCACGCATTGACGCGGGACTTGCATTATAAGCGTCATTAACGATTGTAATTCTATCGCGACGAATGACTTCAAAACGCATTTTTGTTGTGGCGAAAGATGAAAGCCCGCGTTGAGTTTTTTGATAAAGCAAACCAGCAGAAATTCCAGCGGCGATAGCGGCAAGCGCATTTGAAACATTATGACGTCCGATTATCGGCAAATCGAAATGAAAAATTTTTCCTTTGTAAAGTAAATCAAAATCGGTTGACGCCTCACCCGTCACAACATTTTCAGCTTTTAAGTCGGCATTTTTTTCAATTCCGTTCGTAATAATTTTTACGCCAGGCTTGACGAGTTTAACCATATCGGCGACGTAAGGATTATCTACGTTTAAAATTACCGTGCCGCCCGCTTGAATTGATTCGACGAGTTCGCCTTTCGCCTTCGCAATATTTTCCATTGAGCCCAAAAGTTCCATATGCGTTTCATTAACGTTTGTGACGATTGCAACGGTCGGTTTAACAATTTTTGCAAGCGATTTAATTTGTCCTAGTCCGCGCATTCCGATTTCAACGACGGCGGCTTTATGTTCTTCATTAAGTTCAAGCAAAGTCATCGGCACGCCGATTTCATTATTAAAATTTGCGGAAGTTTTTAAAATTTTGCCGAGTTCACTCAAAACTGCGGCGGTTAAATCTTTTGTGGTAGTTTTTCCAGTCGAGCCAGTAATTGCGAAAATTGGAATATTAAATCTATCGCGCCACGCACCAGCAATTTTTTGATAAGCGGTTAAAGTATCGTCAACTTTCAAAATTACGCCGTCGGAAATTTTTTTATCAAAACTTTTGCTGACAATCGCGGCTATTGCGCCTTTTTTAAAAGAATCTTCGACAAAATCTTCGCCGTTAAATTTTTCGCCTTTGAGTGCAACAAATAAAGTTCCGTCAACAATTTTGCGGCTGTCGGTCGTCACTCCGTCGAAAAAAATATTTTCGTTGGAATTTGATTCAGCGTTGGTAACTTTTATAATTTCGTTCAAACTTAATTTTTCCATATTCATCACCTTTAATTTTTCTTAAAATTTTATTTCCCAAACAAAAAATTTTTGATAAAATATTTTCAAAATTATAGTTAGGAGTTTTTTTTATGAAACAAGAAAATTTTACACTTCAACAGCTGATGAACTCTGCGGCGGTCAAACATCGCTTTGAAGAAATTTTGGACACTTCCGCGCCCGCGTTTATTTCGTCAATTTTGTCAATCGTCCGCACCAATTCCAAACTGCAAGAATGCTCGCCAATTTCGGTACTTAGTGCCGCAGGAATTGCCGCCGCGTTGAAGTTGCCGATAAATCCAAGTTTAGGTTTCGCGTTTATTGTTCCTTACAAAGGGCAAGCGCAATTTCAACTCGGCTACAAAGGTTTAATTCAGTTGGCAATGCGTAGCGGACAATATCTCACGCTAAATTCTGGTGCAGTTTGCGAAGGACAGATAAAAGAAATCGACTTCATCAGCGGAGAAATTATTCGCGGAGAAAAAATTTCTGATGAAATTGTCGGCTACGTCGCATATATGGAATTGCTGAACGGTTTCAAAAAATCTTTGTATATGACGATTGATGAACTTAGGCAACACGCGGAAAAATATTCTCAAAGTTACGCTTACGATTTGCGATCCAACAGAAAATCTTCCGTTTGGTCGACGAATTTTGACGCGATGGCGAAAAAAACTGTTTTGAAAAAATTAATCAGCAATTTTGGAATAATTTCAATCGATCAGAAAAGCGCGGATTTGGCAACGGCACTTCAAGCTGATCAAGCAGTGATAACGCAGGAAGGTTTTCGCTATGTTGACAACGAACACGGCGAAGAAAAAATTGTACCGTTCAACGAAATTTTAGATTTGCCCGATGAAAAAATTTTGGAAAATGATGAAGAAATTCCGCCGCCCGAAGAATAAAATTTTTTAAAGATTTTTCAAACATTCCAATGCAACTTCGCGGTCGTCAAAGTGAATTGTTTTATCTTTGAGAATTTGATAATTTTCGTGACCTTTACCGAGAATTAAAATTATGTCGCCAGCGCGGGCAATTTGAACTGCGCGGAAAATAGCTTGCCGCCTGTCGACGATAGATTCAAAAAATTTATCGCCGATTTTTTCTTTTACGCCAACTTCAATTTGTTGCAAAATTTTTTCTGGGTCTTCGGTACGCGGATTATCGGAAGTCGCAATTACAATGTCAGAAAGTTCAGCGGCAATTTTTCCCATAATCGGACGTTTTGTATTATCTCTGTCGCCGCCGCAACCAAAAACTGTAATAATTTTATTTTTTACAATTTGCCGCGCAGTTTCCAAAACATTTTTAACGCCGTCTGGAGTGTGCGCATAATCAACAATAATTGTGAAAGGTACGTCTGCAAAAATTTTTTCAAAACGACCGTGAACAGATTTAAAATTTTCGAGAGCAGATTTTATAATTTCAGGAGAAATTTTTTCAGCCAAAGTTGCACCAATCGCCGCCAAAACGTTGTAAACGTTAAAAATTCCCGTGACGTGAAGATTTAAATGCAAATCGCCGACGCTAAAATTTGTGCCGCTTGCTTTAACATCAACGTCAACTGCGCGGAGGTCACAATTTTTTTCAATTCCGTAAGT
>CAMJAZ010000257.1 GCA_946403735.1 uncultured Selenomonadales bacterium | reverse complement strand
TTATCCTCACAAAAAGTTATTTTACTGTAAAAGTTTTATTAGCAATTTTTAAAATTTCTTCTTCGCTCCATTTACTGATTCGAGCAATCATAGCGATAGGAAGTTTTTCAGTAAGCATTTCTTTAATCATTTCAATTTTTTCTTCAATTCTGCCTTCAGCTCTACCTTCAGCCTTACCCTCAGCTCTACCTTCAGCCTTACCCTCAGCTCTTGCATTTTTACGCGCAAGACTAAGCGCCAATTCTTCGTCATACTCGGTACTAATCATTTCCATCAACTCCCATTCATGTTCCGCTAAGAAATTTTTCATCCAATCACGATTTTGCATACAGTATTTGTAAGCTTCATAAAATGCTTTTTTAACATTCATTCCATTAGATAAATTTTCTTTCACACGTTCAACCATAACGCAATAATCTTCTAACGGTAAAGATTTTTTTAGCAATTCGCGATTGTTCGGACTATTTACATTAAAAAATTCTACCGTCAACTGTAAACCATTTTTCTTTTTAGTGGAAGAATTTTTTATCAAGTCAAGCGTTTCATACGCTGGCGCTTTGCGTTGTCCATTGTAAAGAACATAAAATTCTACTTCTGGAAAAATTATTTGTTTCGTATCGTGCAACATTTTGCCAAGTTCATTGCCAAAAATTTTTTCAATCAGCTTTTGAAGGTATATAAAAAATCTAAACGGCATATTTGGATTTAATGTGCTCTGTTGCTCAATTAAAATCAAAAGTCGTCCGCGATACATACACGATATATCATTTTTAAGTTTGCTAAAAAAAGTTTCTTCAATCGTGTTAATTTCAATTTCTTCAGGATCTGTACCGTCTTCACCTGTCAACGCATTGCAAAGACTCAAAAGCCGCGTTTTATCGTTAAAATACAATCTGAAAAATGTATCCTTATATTTTTTTGACAAAAATATATCACCACTTAATTTAATTTTAAATGATTTACCAACGTAATTTTTTCTGCCAATTCATCAATTCGTTTTGACTTAGCGGCAAATCAATCTCGTGTCCATCTTCGTATGAAAATTTAAATCGAACTTCCTTAGCTGATTGTAAATTTTTTAAACTTTCCTTAGGAATATTCACAAATAATTTATTTTCATAATTAAACTGCATTGCGGTTTGTTTCGTAGCTGCTGGTAGCTCAAAAGATTCATCGTCAACGTATAATGTAGCTTGCGGAACAAGTTTTGCTCTGTCGTAGCGATAATCCCATAAATTAAAAACTGCACCTTCAAGATGTCCTTTGCCGTCACGTGAAACTTGAAAATCTGTCGTTGCATATTCCTCAAGCGTTGCAACTTGTCTGTGATCGTAATGCCAAACGTATGCAACTCCACTGAGTCCAATTAAAATAAAAATTATTCCAAATGCTATAAAAATTTTATGTAGCACTCTATCTAATCCCTTCTTTTTAATTAATAAAAAATCACTCAAAATATCGAGTGTATGATACCATTAAGTGATTTTGAATTTAAGATGTTTAAATGTTGGCAATAGTTAAAAGCTACCGCCAGAGCCGCCGTGACCTCCGCCGCCACCTCTACTACTGCCGCCGCTACCGCGTGACTTAGATTTACGACGCCGTGAAACATTCGTGAAAAGGTACGTATCATTTTTATCGGTAATTTCCACGCTGTCACGCTTGAGATATTCGCCAGCAGTTGTAGCTTGCTGTACGTTGCTCATTGAGCTAATTAGCGCGGTACGGAATATCACGCTTAAAATAATTGCCGTTATAATGGAAACTATTAACGCACTTGAATCAATTCCTTGTGACGGGTCGTAAGGCGTACCATTTTTTTCATAGTACGTCAAACATTTATCAACGCCGTCAATGTAGCTGTTGCACGCGCCGTAATAATCTCCGTTAGTCAGCTTGTCGACAAAGCTTTCCGAAATTTCTTCTGTAGCTAAATCGGAAATTCTACTGCGCATTACGTTATCTGTAGCAATTCTCCACTTGCGCGAATCCATGACAACGAGCAGTAAAATTCCGCCGTTAGGTTCGCCAAGAAAATTTCTGTCGAGAAGTGAATTTGCCGTATCAACAATACTTTGACCGTGCGTATTTTTTAAAAATTCAATGCCGATTCTAACTTGATGTTTCTGTTCAATCTGCTGAATTTTTTTCGTCAATGCGCTAACTTCACTAGGTTGGAGAAGGCGCAACGTGTCAACAATCGACACAGGATTTTCTACGGCAATAGGTGAATTTTGTACGTCGTCAACATAATCGCCGTAATCATCATAACTTTCATTCGCGGCAAAAGCTACTGTAAAGTTTAAACAAAATATCAGCGTCACGAAGGCGAAAAATTTTTTTATCATCTCTCCGCCCTCCAACTACGAAAGCGCCAGTATTAAAAAGTAAATTATCGGAATTAAAACTAGCGTCAAAACGGCGGGGTACAATAACGATTTACCAAAGCTATAGGGAAGTGAACCGACAACTTTGCCAGTCTGTCCATTCATCATGAAAGTGTACGGCTTATCGTTGTATCGCGTCGTCAAAATCCAAACTGGCACCATTGCATAAAGTACCTTGCCAATATCTTTTACTACGGCGTAATCTTCAACTTCGCATTCGTCGTAACCGTCAACAGAACTTTTTAATACGGCAATGGCGCTGTTCTCCATACGTTTATTAACGCGCTCGGTACATTCTTCCGCGCTAACGTCGTACTTGTCAGCAAGATAGCCCGTCAAGTACGCGGTGTTGAATTCGACAAGCTCGTTGTAGTTAAACGGTTCAATGCTGTCCATAAAATCATCATTCATTTTCTTGCTACCGTCAGCAGGAATTTTCATGAACTGCATTTTGCCAGCGCGTTGACAATTATAAACACGTCTTTCAGTGACTGTTTCGTTAGCGGTGTCATAAATGCGAACGATAGCCGCTTTAAATTCTGCCTGCGCGTCAACGGTTGAGTCGAAAAGCCAGAAAGGTACGTACATAGGCTGAATAGCTTCGACGCGGTTATTAGCAGTGAAGTTGCTGGGAAGTAGCCAGCGTCCTTCGTAAAATTTTTTAAGCGCGGCAACAGCATCTTCCTTAGTTTTTTTGAACGGTATGATTAAATCAGGCTTTAAAGCGCCGTCGAAACGTTTGGGAATCATTGTCGGGTTACCGCAATAGACACATTCCGTCGCCATAGTGTTTTCGTCGCAAACAATTTCCGCACCGCAACTTGAACAGGTAAACGCTTTAAGCGCCGCCGCTTCATCATCTGTCCATTCAGCGCCAGCATTTTCAGTATCCCATTTAGCTTCGCGTGCTTCCTGCGCTCTAGCAGCAAGTTCACGTTTAGCTTGGAACATTTCATCAATCGCCGCCGCCTCAAATTCCGTTCCGCAATATTCGCAAGTAATAGTTTGCTTGCCAGGAATAAATGTCAACGGCGCTCCACAGTTGGGACATTTATAACTAACTGAAGTATCAGCCATGATACACCTCCAAAATTTTTTTCTATTTCAAAAAATTATATCACGCGCCTAAGTTTTATACAAACTTTTTCTGTACAGAATGATTTAGGGCGTGTTGGTAAACTCCTAAAATAAAAAAACATAAGCACAAACTTTTGGT
>CAMJAZ010000256.1 GCA_946403735.1 uncultured Selenomonadales bacterium | reverse complement strand
GCCGAATATTTTATCGCTGATTGAAGAGTTGAGAAAGAATAATGACCTTGACAAAGTTGGCTTGGCTAATGTTCTTGCCATTGGTGATAACGCTTTCACTACCGCTTATGCTGAACCTTACGCGCAGAAAATTAAGGAAAAATCTTTACTTCGCCAGCTAATTGAATCTGGTGAAGAAATTGTCGCTGAGGCTTACGACGATAAAAAATCTGTTGAAGAAATTTTAGACAATGCCGAAAGAAAAATTTTCAGCGTGACGGCGAAAAGTGGCGGTACGGAAATGGAAATTATCCAGCCGATACTTAAACGTTCGTTTGAAAAAATTCAGCTTGCCATTGAAAATAAAGGATTGCCGACGGGAGTTTCAAGCGGCTTTTCAGATTTTGACCACGTAACAAGTGGCTTGCAGAAGTCCGATTTAATTTTAATTGCGGCGCGTCCGTCAATGGGCAAAACTGCGTTGGCGTTGAATCTTGCGCTGAATGCGGCGTTAAAAAATAATGTCGTGGCAATTTTCTCTTTGGAGATGAGCAAGGAACAAATTGGACACCGTCTTTTGAGTGCGAATAGCGGCGTTGATTCGTTGAAGTTGAACACTGGCAACCTTAATGAAGATGAAATTGTTGAAATTGCTAGCGCAGTTGACAGACTTTCCACCATAAAACTTTTTATCGACGATACGGCGGCAATTTCCGTTTTAGAATTGCGGTCGAAGGCACGGCGGTTGAAAACTGAACGCGGGCTTGATTTAATCATTATCGATTACCTTCAACTTATGCAAGGCAGAGCTGGTAAGGGCGGCGAAGTTAATCGGCAACAGGAAATTTCTGAAATTTCGCGTAGTCTAAAGGCGCTTGCACGTGAATTGCAAATTCCAGTTATAGCGTTAAGTCAACTTTCTCGAAATGTTGAACTCCGCGCAGATAAACGCCCATTGCTTAGCGATTTAAGGGAGTCTGGCTCGCTTGAACAGGACGCCGACATTGTAATTTTTCTTTACCGCGAAGAATATTATAATCACGAAACGGAAGACGTAAATTTAGCGGAAGTCATCATCGCGAAAAATCGTAATGGTCCAACGGCGTCAATGAAGTTGCAGTTTACAAAAGAATGTATGCGTTTTGGCGATTTAACCTACATTGAAGAATAAAACATTCTGCATTCTTAATTCTTTTTAGCTGGTAGCGGGTAGCTTGTAGCTTGTAGCTTGTAGTAAAAAATAATTCTTCATTCTTAATTCTTAATTCATAAAGGGGTGATTGACTTTGATAAAAAAATTTTTTGTAACGTTCACAGCAATTTTAATTTTATTTGTAGCGTCCGTAGGTGCCGCGCCAAAACCTTCGACGCCGAATACTCCACCGCGCCTTTTAATCGCCGAAATTACAAACTACAGCGTCAACGATTTAAAGCCTGAAGTTGCAGATAATTTTTACAGCGTACTTGCCGACGTGTTAAAGGAAGATTTTAACGTCGAATCGCGGCGGCTTATCGCGAACATTGGCGGCGAACCCATTAGCAACGTGGAAATTTTCCCCGCAATTCATATGAACGCTATTGTTCACGGTCCATTTTACCGTTACGAAACGTCAAGCGTTGCGCTGAAAAATTACGCTGATTCGATTTTAGGTAAACAGCGCGGAAAATCTGCTACGACTAAAAAAAATGACGGCAAGGCGTACAGGTTGAGTACGTCGCTGGTTTCTGACGTTAAACAGATTGGCGCGATTTATGGCGTTGACTACCTTTTATTCTGCAACATTCGTGACATTGACGCTTGGCGCAGAATCGGCGGCGCTTACGGCGCTAATCCTACGACGAAAAGTCTTGACGATAAAAAAATTCAAGTCGACATTGATTATTACCTTGTCGAAGTGAAAACTGGTAAAGTTTTTGCTGGGCAAATTTCCGATAAAAAAACTAAGCTGACGAAAAAAATTTTAACTCAACGCTATGGCGCAAAGTACACCGTCAATAATATGTTGAATTACCTTTTGACGGAACAAGCCTTGAAGATTGAAAAAAATATTCTCGACAAAGCCTTTAAAGCTCTTGCCGCGTAAATTTTTTGAAAGGTTGATTTTGTGAACGAAGATTTATTAATTATCCGCCTTCGCGATTGTTTCACGGCAGGTTACACTTTGCCGCAATTTTGCATTGACAATGGTATTAAAAAGCCTTTGTTCGTAGCGATTGATGAACGCCGCGCAGATTTTTTATGGGAAATTTTTGTACAGTTCAAGTACGACAAAAGAATCACGCCAACATTTTCTCTGCTAAATGGCAAAGTTGGTACATTAAATTTTTCCGTAGCCTGTATTTTATCTGAAATGAAATTTGAAAGTATTTCCAATTTGAATATAAATGAATATGACAAAATAATTTTTCTTAATGCAGAAAGATTTAACGCTCAAATACCAAATGCAATTTACCTTGACCAGTTGACTGATTATTTCATAACTCGTACTTACGCAGAAATTCCATTGCTACACTTTTTGCAGCGTCACCCAAAAGTTAATATAGTAGTCACGAACTATCCAATACTTCATTTAAATGAATATTCTACTGAATTTGAAAAAAGAATTCTTAAAGAAAATATTCATCAAGTACACGCCAAAATTGAAGCTAGCAACGGTAAAAAAATTGACACGCCGCTGGATTTTCTTGGTTACACCAACGAAGAAGTTTTAGAATTACTGGATATGACTGACGCTAAAACTAATCCTGACGGTTCAACTTCTTTGAAAAATTCTGCGTCTAGATTAATTGGCGTCGATAATGGACAACGAAAGACGGCGTATCAACCAACTAACTTTCAGAATAAAATTTATTTTATGGGAACGTGTACTTATTTCGGCATTGGTACACCTTTTGACAAAACTTTAGAAAGTTATTTGCAGAAAATTATAATTGAAAATAATTTGCCATACAGGGTGGAAAATGAAGGGCAATTTTTCTCTGGAAGATATCAAGATATTTTTTATAATCTTAATAATTTGCCAGTAGTTGACGGGGATATAATCTTCATTTGTTTGCAGGCGCTAAAAACTAATGGTGTACCTTTTTTCGATGTGTGTAGTATTTTTGATAGACCTCACAATTACGGAGAAGTCTTTACTGATTTTGATCATTTAAATGAAGTTGGCTACAAAATTTTGGCAGAAAGATTTTTTCAATTTCTGGCGCAAAATAATTTCTTCAAAAATGTAGACTTCCACTACCCCCCCTCCTCCAGCTCCTCATCGGTACGGTATACCGCGTGAAAATTTTTCGGCTACAAAATTTTTCAGCAACAAAGAATTGGAAGTGCATAAAAAGAAACTTCGTGAACGGCGGCTTAAAATTGGTTGCATAGTTATGAATGCAAATCCCTTCACGCTTGGTCACGAATATTTAGTGCAGTACGCGGCGGCTAGAGTTCACAAACTTTTTATAATGGTCGTTTCGGAAGACAAAAGCGAATTTACTTTTGCTGATAGGTTTGAAATGGTGAAACGCGGCACTGAAAAATTTCCTAACGTCGAAGTTTTGCCGAGCGGTCAATTTGTTATTTCGCAGAAAACTTTTTCTGGCTACTTCAACAAAGAAAATCTGCAGGACGTAC
>CAMJAZ010000255.1 GCA_946403735.1 uncultured Selenomonadales bacterium | reverse complement strand
TGTTTTCTTTTGCTACTTTTCTTTTGCGCCAAAAGAAAAGTAGTTTATAAAAAAATAATTATTCAAAACGATCTACTTAATACTAGCCAACCACTAACAAAGATTGTCAAACATAATCGACTTTGCTATAATCACAAAAAAATTTTTTGGAGTGATGATAATGAGTATATTAGCCGCAGTCGTCGTACCGCACCCGCCGATAATTTTGCCTGAAGTTGGTCACGGTGAGGAAGAAAAAATTTCAGCGACAACAAAAGCTTATCAAGATGTTATGCGCCGCGTCGTCAAACTTGACCCAGACACGATTATAATCACGAGTCCGCACACTGTACTTTACGCAGATTATTTCCACATTTCGCCGAGTGAATCTGCGCGGGGAGATATGACGCAATTTCGAGCGCCGCAAGTTGACTTGACGATAAATTACGACACGGAATTTGTACAAAAACTTAGCGACTTGGCGTCAAATGAAGATGTTCCAGCTGGTACAATGGGTGAACGTTCGCCGAAATTGGATCACGGTACAATGATTCCCGTCAGATTCTTGGAGCAAGCAGGGCTTGACCTTGACAAAGTAAAATTTTTGCGAATAGGACTTTCAGGTTTAAACGCGGAAACGCATTATAAATTTGGACAAGAAATTTCACGTGTTGCTGATGAACTTGGACGCCGCGTCGTATTCGTTGCAAGCGGTGATTTATCGCATAAGTTGAAAGATGATGGACCGTACGGTTTTGTTACCGAAGGTCCACAATTCGACGAGCAAGTTACAAAAATTTTAGGCGCTGGAAATTTCCTGCAACTTTTGACAATGGATCAGAAAATGTGCAACCGTGCCGCTGAATGTGGTTTGCGTTCATTTTGGATAATGGCGGGCGCACTTGATAGAAAATCTGTTAAAGCTGAACTTTTGTCTTACGAAGGAACTTTTGGCGTTGGATACGGAATAGTTTGGTTTGACATTAACGGCGAAGATGACGGCAGAAATTTTGATGTTCAGCTTGCTAAGTTGAAAAAGTACGAATCGATTAAACGTAAGGAAAGGGAAGACGCTTTTGTTAAGTTGGCGCGGTTGAGTCTTGAAACTTTCGTGAAGAAACATAAAATTGTGGCGTTGCCAGAAAATTTACCAGATGAATTGACGACACGTCGTGCAGGAGCATTTGTCAGCCTTCACAAAGATGGTGACTTGCGCGGCTGTATTGGTACGATTGCGCCGACGACTGATAGCATTGCGCAGGAAATTATTCAAAATGCAATTTCCGCTTGTTCACGTGACCCGCGCTTTTCGCCAGTTGAAGAAAATGAACTTGACGACATTGAATACAGCGTTGACATTTTAGGAACGCCTGAAAGAATTTTTAAGATTGAAGATTTGGACGTAAAAAAATACGGCGTCATTGTCGAAAACAAAGGACGTCGCGGTTTACTTTTGCCCGACCTTGAAGGCGTTGATACTCCCGACCAGCAAATTCGTATTGCGATGCGGAAGGCAAATATTCCAGAAAATGAATCGATTGACCTTTGGCGTTTTGAAGTCATTCGCCACCATTAATTTGGTTATCTTGCAGATTTGATTCTGATTCTAACACAGATTTTAAATTTTGAACTTGAACGCGCTGATAATTCATAAAGGCGCGTTGTTTTTTTACCATTTTAATCAACTCATCATTTTTTTCTTGAAGTTGGGACAATTCGTCAGACATTTTTTGACTATCAACTTTCACTTGCTGTAAAATATCCGTCAAAACTTTATTAACAACTTGTAGCTTTGTCGCGTCGTCTTTAAGAAGATTTGTATAATCAAAGAAAAATGCGGCAAGCGTAACTTTATCATCAACTTTTTCAATTTCTTGGCGTACTAAAATATCCATAATTTCAAGCGGCGCTTTTGAATAATAATCAGTGATAAGTTGCAGACGCCAATTCATATAGAAACGGAAAATCGCTAATTTCTTTTCATTCTGATTTTCACAAAGTTCATGCTCACTGAAAAATTTCTCAAGGAGCGCGAACCCTTGAAAGAATAAGCTACCCCAACGTACAATTTCAGATTCGATTGAAGTTGAAGTAACGCGGCTCAATGAACCCAACCTTCTACGATACACATTTGGGACGCACAAAAAATTTTCTGCCAGACTTAAAAGATAAATTGAAAAAATGCTATCTTCGCAAATTTTTAACGGCGGTATTTTCAAATTATAATCTTTTATCAAATCGCGGCGTATGAAATTATTACACGTACTCCAATCGAATTTTCCAGCAATAAAATGGTCAAGTCGTTCCCCAACATCTTCACTCATAAACGTAGGCTCGGTGACAAACACTGTGTTAAATGCGGCACGAGGTTCTTTTAACAAATTTTTATCAGTGGTAAAGTCAGCGTCATCAACAAGAAAATATTTTTCGCAATGGACAACATCAGCGTCAAATTCTTCGGCAACATTAAAAAGTTCTTCCAGTGCAGTATTTGTTATCGCGTCGTCGCTGTCGACAAAGCAAAGATATTTTCCAAGTGCAAGTTCAATTCCTTTGTTACGTGGAATACCAGGAAAGCCTGAATTTTTTTTCGATTCAATGAGCCGCAAATTAATTCCATTTTTTTGGAAAGCGGGTATATATTTTTTTACGACGTCGCAACTTTTATCAGACGAATAATCATCAATAACTATGACTTCAAAATCTTTAAATGTCTGCGCTAAAAGACTGTCGAGACATTCGCCGACATACTTTTCCATATTGTACATTGGAATGATGATTGAAATTGCTGGTGTCAAAAATATTCGCCTCCGTCAGATAATTTTTTTAAGTCGACGGCAAGTCCTGCAACTGTCAAGAAAACTTTTTCAGCATTCGCGGCAATTTTTTGATTGGCAAGCCCTGCAATATCGCGGAAAATTCTTGCAAGCTTATTTTCGGGAACAATGCCGCCGCCAACTTCGTTTGAGACGAAAATAACTGTAGCGTTGGAACTTTTCGCCGCATTGATTAGATTGTCGATTAAATTTTCAGCGTCACGATAAATTTTTTCAACGTCATCAAGATTCGCCGCGCAGATAAAGTTGCTAAGATAAATGGTCAAGCAGTCAAATAAAATTACGTCGAAGTTTTCAGCCGCCAAAATAGTTTTATCAGCGTCGAAGGGTGATTCAAACGTCGTACAAAAATTTTTTCGGCGTTCCTTATGAAGTTTGACGCGATACGCCATTTCGTCATCAAAAATTTGCGCGGTTGCAATGTACGCCGCCTTGCCGCCAATTTTTAGCGCTAAACGTTCAGCAAATTTACTTTTTCCGCTACGAGCGCCGCCCGTCACTAAAATTATTTTTCCCACAAAATTTTCTTCCACTTAAATTTTATTTTTTATGGCGTCAAGTAAATTTCCGCCTTCAAAAAGTATCGTCGACTTCAAGCCAGCATTTTGTCCCGCCTCAACATCGCGGTCATGATCGCCAATCATTATTGAAGTTGACGGATCAATATTTAAATCTTTTAAGGCGCGAAGAATTAAACCAGGTTTCGGCTTGCGGCAGTCACAAACTTTAGCGTAAGGTTCGACCGTTCCATTGGGATGATGCGGACAATAATAAAAGGCGTCGATATGTGCGCCA
>CAMJAZ010000254.1 GCA_946403735.1 uncultured Selenomonadales bacterium | reverse complement strand
CGAATAGTATTGACAAGTTGCCGCGCGTCTTTAACTTTGAAATTGTGTTTCGTGACGGGCATAGTTATATCTAAAATGTCAGTTTCTTGGAAAGCGTCTTTGCCTAAAAGTTTAGTTTCAACTTGCCCAGTGATGGCGACGACTGGAATTGAATCCATAAACGCCGTAGCAATGCCAGTGACTAAGTTTGTAGCGCCAGGTCCTGAAGTTGCCATACATACGCCAACTTTACCAGATGCCCTTGCGTAACCGTCAGCCGCATGTGCCGCGTTTTGTTCATGCGTAACTAAAATTTGTTGAATTTCTTTTTCATCAACAAGCGCGTCATACAAACCCAATATATTCCCGCCAGGGTAGCCCCAGATTATTTCGACGCCTTGTTCCCTTAAGCATTCAACGATAGCTTTAGCGCCGCTCATCAACATTGAATTCACCTTCTTTATATTATTAGTGTCAACTTTGAAAAAGAAAGGGCGCGCAAGGACGCGCGCCCGCCCGCGCAAACGACGTGATGTCGTTTCAGCGGGCTGTTTTCTTTTTGCTACTTTTTCTTTGCGTCAAAGAAAAAGTAGTTCAATAAAATACAAATCTTTGCCAAATTAAAATATACAGACTAAAAATTATTGCACAATTCCTTGACTAAGTTTGTACAAAGTAACTTTCTTCAAAGTTAAATCGCCGTCAAGCGGTACGAAAACAATATCTTCCGACGTTTCAGCAGGATAAATGCGCATTGACATTGCCGCTTCACCGTCATTCAAGAAAACTTCAAGCGACGAACGGTCAAGGTAAATTCTAATCTTCAAAACGTCCGAAGGCATTAACTCTACTTCGCGTTTTTCTTTTGGACCAGCGCCAGAATTTTCACGGTCAATAGCAAAAGTTGCAGTTGCTTTGTCGTACGTCAACGACGTTTCTTCATCTTTGCCAACGCGAACTTCAATAGCAAAATTATTCGACTGCTTTAAATCAACGTCAACTAAAAGTTCGCCAGTCAAACCTTTTATGCCGTCAAGTTTTGTAGGTTCGGTAATTTTTAAATCTTTATGCGTTACGTTGCCATTTCTCAAGCTTTTCAATTCTTTAATCGGTACGGTGTAGACTCTGCCGTTTTTAATTGAAAGTTCACGCGGTACAGTCATCAAGCCAGCCCAGCCGTCTTTCTGTTCAGGCATATCAGCATACCACATTGCCATCCAGCCAATCATGATACAACGTCCATCGGCTAACTGCGTAATTTGCGGCGCGTAAAAGTCAGAGCCGTAGTCAATCATTTTAAAATCACGATGCGTATAAACTCCGTCTTCGTAGCTCAACTTGCCAATCATATAACCAGAATTAACGCTGTTCCAGAATTTTTTACCGACAGGATTAATTCCCATTGGCGAAACAATTAAAACATCTTGCCCGTCGACTTCGCAGAAATTAGGACATTCCCACATATTGCCTTCATTAGCTTTAGCACGTGCAACAATATTTATGAACTTCCAATTTTTCAAGTCGTCTGATTCGTAAAGTAAAACTTGTCCGTTTGCACCGTCAGGCGTCTTTGAGCCGATAACTGCATAATATTTGCCGTCGTGTTCCCAAACTTTGGGATCGCGAAAATCGATAGCGTGCACTTCATCAGATTCAGGCGGCTCAATTATTGGATTGTCTTCTAACTTTTCAAATTTAATTCCGTCGTCGCTAACCGCTAAACACTGTTTCTGCCCTTCAGGAGCGTTGCCTGTATAAATCAAATAAAGTTTACCATCTTTTTCAATCGCGCTACCAGAAAAGCAACCTTCCCTCTCATAAGGTTCAGTAGGCGTCAATGCAATGGGCAAATGTTTCCAATGAATTAAATCTTTGCTAATAACGTGTCCCCAATGCATTGGTCCCCATTGCGCAGAGTACGGATGATACTGATAGAAAAGATGATACTGCCCTTTGTAGGTGCAAAAGCCGTTGGGATCGTTAATCCAACCGATAGGAGCGGCAACGTGATATTTTGGATACCAGCGATTATTTTCAACAAGCGGATACCATTTGTTTTCCATAAAAATTTCTCCTTCCAAAATTTGATTAGTTTTTCAATTTCAACTTAAAAGATGAAAACTAAATTATTGATTCGGCGATAAGAATTTTTTTCCTTCACGAAAAAATTTTTTCGTCAATTCTTAACATTTTTTTAGTTTGTGAGTATAATGTTTAGAAATAAAAATTTAAAACAATTTGAAAGGAAGTTTTAAAAAATGTCTGACGAAAAAATTTTGAAAGATGAACTTATGGACGAATCGGAACTCGACACAGTGGCGGGCGGCTTATACGAGACTTGGAAAGATCGCGTAAATTTCATAAATTTGGGCGGCGGATTTTACAAAGGCGACTACAAGGACGGCACATTTTCGGCAACTGAAGTTGAGAAAGCATTTAAAAAAATGGGCGAATATCTCGGCATTAATATTTCGGCAAGTCTCGGATTCGACAGACCTGGTGCGAGTCCTAATTCATACTACCTCGACGGCAAAAAAATTTCCCGCGACGAACTTTGGAGCATCATTAACGAAGCTTATTCCGTGAACAAAAAGTAAATCGACGGCTTAATAAATTTTGACAATGCGCGTATAATAAGCGAAAAGAAAATTTAAAAACAACTTGAAAGGAAGTTTTAAAAATGGCAGAATAAAAAATTATCAATGAAGAGGTTATGGACGACGCGGAGCTTGACGGCGTAGCAGGCGGAACTGTTAATGAAGTTTTGGACGATCGCGAAATGCTGAAGAAAATCGGCGTTTATGATTTTAACAGCAAAGATGGCTTTACAAAATCAGTTCAAAATGCGTTTGCAAAATTCGGCAACGAATACGGCTTGAAAATTTCTGTCGATATTGGCTTGAATGCGGAAACTGCAAATAAGTATTCCGTCAATGGCAAAGCCATTTCCCGCGATGAGCTTTACAGCCTTATGAATGAAGTTGCTGCCGCGAACAAAAAGTAAATCGACTGCGTTTAAATTTTAAAGGAAGTTTTTAAAATGGCATAAGAAAAATTTATCAATGATGAAGTTATGGAAGACGCGGAACTTGACGGCGTTGTCGGCGGCGCTTATGAGACTTGGAACGATCGTGTAAATTTCATAAAATTGGGAGGCGACTTTTACAAAGGCGACTTCAAGGACGGATCATTTGCAGCAACTGAAGTTGAGAACGCATTCAAAAGAATCGGAAAATATCTTGGCATTAACATTTCCGCAAGTCTTGGGTACGACAGACCCGATGAGAGTCCTAATTCATACTACCTCAATGGCAAGGAAATTTCCCGCGACGAACTTTGGAGCATTATCCACGAAGTTTATGCCGCGCATAAAAAGTAAATCGAAGGCTTATAAAATTTGAAACGCCGCATTGTGCGAAATAAAATTTCAGAATCAAGGCTTAATAAATAATAAATTTTAACTATGTGCGTATAATAAGATGAAAAGAAAATTTGAAAACTTATTGAAAGGAAGATTAAAATGGCTGATGAAAAAATTTTGAACGATGAGCTTATGGACGCCGAAGAACTTGAAGGCGTTGTCGGCGGCTATTATGATACTTGGCACGATTATCAGAATTTCCAAAAATTGGGCGGCGG
>CAMJAZ010000253.1 GCA_946403735.1 uncultured Selenomonadales bacterium | reverse complement strand
ATGGCCCTCGGTGTATCCTGAAGGTCATCACTAGTGACATTGCCGTCATATATTCTTTCTTGCTCATCGTTGTACCGCCTTACTTCATTTTGGATACGCAAAACATCTTCGTCCAAAAAATTTTCTCTATCCGTACGCAAAATTTCACCTCAAACAGGTTTCAAACTTTTGTAAACCATAATCAATTCCGCCGCCTTATCAACCGACGCTATGTTGATTAAATCGTTGTAAAAAATTTCAACGTTTCCGCCCTTTTCGACAATAACATTGCGCTTTGTTATCGTACAATCAGATTGATTTTCAATAAAAATTTCGTGATTGTCTGGATGTATGAAAATATATTTTGCATTTGGCAAAATTCCAGTTATGCCGCACTTTTCCAAGACATACGACAGAGGAATTTTTTCAGCGTTCATACGAAACAAATTAAATTCACGTGGCGCAATATCTTCATCTTCTTGAGTTCTCGTAACGTAAAGCACAAGTTTTCCATTGTAATTAGCGCTTGAACTTTTCTTTGTATAATCATCCTCGACGAACGGCATAGCCCCTTTAAATTCATTAAGAATTTTTCTAGCATCTTCAATTTTCGTAGCCATTTTTTGTTGCTTATTGCGAATACGCCAAACTAAGAAAGCAATAATTCCAACGCCAAGTAATGCCAGTAACCACGCGGCGTAATGAGTTTTAGGCGCAACAATTTCGGCTGTGTCGTCACCGTCAAAAATTATGCCGACATCTTCAAAGTGAATTTTCTGCAGAGCCAGTTCTTCGTCTAAATTATCAAGCGGAATGGTAATCACGCCATTTTCAATTACGCCTACAACATTTTTGTCGTTAATCTTCAGATTTATTTGCTTGCCATTAAAAAATTTATCGCCTAAAATTTTTGAATTGAGCGCTTTTTTATAAACTGGCGTAATTTCTAAAATATCTTTTATAAAAAATTTTGTCGCAGAATTTGTCTGCAAAGTTCCAGCAACCGTAGGGACAACATCAAGCGTCAAGCCTGCATTTTTTGGATAGTTAATGTCAATTCCAAATGAATTTGACTGCGGCGAATTTATATCAAAAATTTTTACAAAGTCGCCTTGAAAACTATTATTCGGCTGAATATTTTTCAAATAAGCAGTGCCAGGCTTTGAAGAAAACAAAGAAATTTTCACGTGTTCGGCTGAAGTAATTGGAACTTCAAAATTAAAAGTTCCATTCGGAAAATTAGCTGTCGGTAATGAAATATGTGGTGTATGAAAATTGCCTTGCAAAATAGTCCGCATCGTCGTCAAAAGTTCGTTATAATTTATCGGCAAATATTTTACGGAGTCGTACTCACGATAATTTTTAGGGTCGACGTTATGACGTAAATTGACTAGGTAGACAGGAATTTTAAGCCATTGCGCTTGTTTTAAGCCAGATTTAAAATTTTCAGCAGACTGCGCGTCAGTAATTTCGCCGTCAGTGATGAAAATGATATAGCGTTCAGTATCAAACTTTGGCGTCAACATATCAATAGCCGTCAACATTCCTGCGCCAGCGTTACTTCGTCCAGAATAATCGACGAAAAAATTTTGAAAGGGATTATCGCTAACTTTTGCAAGCGGCTTGATTATATTCGCGTTATCTTTGAAAGTCACTATACCAACTTCATCATTGGCGGAAAAATTTTGTGTAGCCCAAACAATACTTTCAGGCGCTACGCGAAACGGATCAGATGAATTCATCGATTGTCCTGAATTTAGAACGAAGACAACTTCGCGGCATTCGCCACTTGAAATATGGCAAAAAAAATTTAAAATCATCACCAAGACAAACGCTAACAATTTATTATAAAAATATTTCATTTGACACTCCTGCACCAAAAAATTTTTTAACATTATAGCATAAAAATTAAGATTTCTTCAATTCTTCGCGTACTTGATTATAAATCAGCATAGTGAAAATTACCGTACCACCGATGATATTTCCTATTCCAGTTGGGATTAAAAATTTTAAAAAGTAATCTAAAAAGTCTGCGTCGCCTTCAATAATTTCAAATGCCATTTCGCACGAACCAACTACAACGTGTGAAAAATCGCCCAACGCTATGAAATATACAAAAAATATTATCGTGGCAAGTCTGAAATTTTTTGTTTGCGGCGCGGTCCACACTAAAGCCGCAATGATTATTCCTGCTGGTATTCCACGAAAAATATTTTCCACTGCATTCAAGCTCATAACATTTCTTGCTACTTCGTGCATTGCATTTTCAAATTCTGCCGAAACTGCGATGCTGGATGAAAAAAATGCTGCCGCTATCGCCGTACCTACAATGTTGAAAAAAAATACTATTCCCCACAATCTGACGACTTTAAAAAATTCTTTTGCCGTAAAATCGCAAAGTAGCGGAATTATTGTCGTTATCGGATTTTCTGTAAAAAGTTGCATTCGTCCGAGTATTACGATTACAAATCCAACCGTGTAGCCAAAACTTGTAATTAACGGCTCAAATTGTGAACCTGCCATATGCAGATGAAGTACGGAGCGGAAAAAAAATGAAAATGATACAAAAATTCCTGCGGCTAAAGCTGAAAATATAAGTGCAACAGTTTTTCTGTTTAATTCTTCTTCGCCTTCGCTACGAATAATTTTAAAAATTAATTGTGCTTGAATCGGATGATTTTCTTTTATAGCGCGGCGTTCTTCTTGTGATAATTCGTCGATAAAACTTTTTTCTTTCATTTAAATTTCCTTTACACAAATTTTCTACATTATAGCACAAAAAAATTTCCTACAAACAATTTATAGGAAATTTTTTGACAAAAATTATAAGTTATCCAACAGTCCAGTTGAAAAAAGGTTCAGTTAAAGCCACAATCGTCGACCAAATGCTAAAACCTTCGGCAACACTTTCACGAGCTACCATTGGGACAGTTACGACTGGTTCGCCTTTGTACTTCAAAATAGCTTTACCGAGAACTTGTCCGCGTTCAATTCCCGCGTCAACAAATTTCGGCAATTCGTACGTGACAGATAAATTTTTGGGGTCTTCATTGGCAAGCAGTGGAAAAGTTAAATCTTCACTTAAACCGACGCGAACAGTTGCACTTGTCCCGCCGCGTACAAATGCCATTTTCTCAACGCGATCTTTGCGAACTTGCCGCGTCATCTTTACGTTAGCAAAGCCGTAGTCAAGCAGTCTAACCGCGTCGTCAAAACGTGAATCCATTGTCGACGAATGCAGGATAATCGCGATTAATTCAACGTCACCGCGTTTAGCACTTGCCGCCAGACATCCTCCCGCCGCGTTGGTGTAGCCAGTTTTAATTCCAGTTATTTCAGCTGGATTGTACTGCAAATGAATCGGCGATTTTTCATCTTTATATAAAAGTTCGTTAGTATTTTCGCAAAGTTCCTTTTTACCAGTTGGCGAAATCCAATACAACATCATCTTTTGAGTTGCGACAATTTCGCGAAACTTTGGGTTTTGCATGCAGTACATGGCAATTTTTGACATATCCCGCGCAGTTGAATAGTTGTTGACGTTCGGCAAACCGTTAGGGTTAGCAAAGTTTGTATTGGTACAGCCAATCTCACGCGCTTTTTCATTCATCAGCACTGAAAAAGCTGGTACACTTCCCGCAACATTTTCAGCTACT